>NZ_CP086382.1 GCF_020889625.1 Deinococcus radiophilus | reverse complement strand
ACGACGGGCATGGCATTCATCAGCGCCAATAATGATGCCTTTGAGTCCTATGGTCTTCGGGCATCACAAATTGCTCCAGTCAAACTTGAGGCAGCAGTTGACTATGCCAATGGACTGAATCGCCTGCTGGCTGACCCGGCGACATCTATGAAAACACGCCGTTTAGGGCCTAGCAAGATTGTGGGCGAGTACGGCTAAGACGACGCGGAGCTTAAGTGAACCCAGGGTTTTGGTTTGGGCAGAGCGGATTTGAGCTTCCACAAGCGCAGAGAAGACTGTTTCAATACGTTTGCGGATTTTGGGATGGCGAGAATCTCGCCATCCCGTGTCATATCTGGTGTTCTTCTTGGGCGGATACACGTAGCCCAGACAGCAATACCCCTTATCGCCAATGATGGTTGGGCCTTCAAACTCTGGCCATCTGAGATTCAGCTCATAGCTGACCGTAACGTCATGGAGGTTGGCAGGTCGGATGACGTACTGAACGATTTGTCCACCTGGTGTGACCCAGGCGTGCAGCTTATATCCGAAGAACTCGCCCTGAGTTCCAAATCCCCATTTCGCGCCTGGGAACTGACAAAGGTGCGTGCGTTTGGGACGGCAAATGGGGAGGGGCATTGAATCAACTACGACTTCAGTGCAGGGCTGAGCTGGGCTTGCAACATGCTCTAGGAGTGGCAACAGTTTGATGCCCCTGGTGTAGGCCTGAGTGTAGGAAGGAAGACCGGGACGGTCTTCCTTGAGGATGTTCCACCAGATGGAAGGAAATGGATGCTTGAAGACGAGACGGGAGAGCAGCAGAGCAACCAGCATGGCATCTGTGACCTTCTGGTGCGGGCAGATTTTCTGGTCGCTGAAATGCTTCTTAGCCCAGAAATAGAGGTGGCGAATGACGTGCCGACGTCCTAGACTATGGTGGAGACGATATTTAGCCATGTCGTCTCTATTTTTATGTGTCTGAGACGCACTTCACCAGGGGGCGGTCAGGCCCTAAACGGCGTGAAAACAGGCGGCGTGACCTTCGCGTTCTGGACGAAAGAAGGCGCAACCCTGCCAGTAGGTCAGATTCTCACCGATGAGGACTTTGACCTGGCTTCCATCGGTCTGGCCCCTGACCCCACCAAGCAGAAAGCGAATGCCCAGGAGGTGGGTGCGGCTCTCTCCAGCCCGTTCAAGGGTGCGCTGGCGGATTTCGACCCGAAGGCGGCGTTTTATGCGGTGGGCATGACTCCCAGTAAAAGTCGCGTGGCCGTCAGAACGCACCTGACGACCACGGTGGCCGACACGCTTCACCACCTGCGGCAGTACTTCGCGGCTCAGCAACTCGTGAAGATCAACCCGGCAGGAAAACACCCTGACCGCAGCACTTACGACCTCTACCCGCTGGTCAGCGCCATGTACCGCGACGCCCGCAAGGAACACACCGAGCCGGACGTGGACGCCCTGGTTCAGTTCGCGCTCAGTGGGCAACCGCTCCCGCGTTCATTCCTGGTGAAACTCAACGCCCGTAACCGCGTGGACGAGTATCACGTCACCCGCCCCCGCGCCGTGCTGACCAAGATGGTGCTGCTCTCACGTGAATTCAAGGAGCTTGAAATGGATAAAGACAGTCTCGATGCCCTGAACCCCAACCAGAAGGAACCCGCTTACCATCTGGGCCGCCTGCTGGCCGTGCTGGACGATATTCAAACGTCGGCAATGCGTGGCGTAAATACCACGCTGGTGGACCGCTTTTACGGTTCCATGAGTACCACCCCGTATGCCGTGGTGGGCCGCCTGATTCACGGCTCGCAGGCACACTTACAGAAACTCCGCAAGGAGAAACCGGGCGTGTACAAACTCAAGCAGGACGAACTGGAAGCCGTGATGTCCCGCCTGAAAGACATTCCCGCCAGACCCCTGACCACCGCGCAGCAGGCGCTGTTCGCCCTGGGGTACTACCACCAGCGGGCGCACATCAGTGAAGGCATCCGCGAGGGGAAAGCCGCGAAGGACGCCAAAGCCGAAGCCGAAAAGAATGCCAACAACGACGCCACTGATACCAACGAAGGAGACCAATAATGTCCGACGCTGCTCACCTGAACGCCACCAACCGCCACGACTTCGTCCTGATCTTCGATGTCACCAACGGCAACCCCAACGGCGACCCGGATGCCGGAAACCTGCCCCGCGTCGACCCGGAAACGGGCCTGGGCATCGTGACCGACGTGGCCCTGAAACGCAAAGTGCGGAATTACGTCGATACGCTGAAAGGTGATGAAGGCCGTTTCAAAATCTACGTGCAGCAGGGCGCGATTCTGAACAATCAGCACCGCCGCGCCTACGAGGCCGCCGGAACTGACCCGAAAAACGCCAAGCAGGATGACATCCTGAAAGCCAAAAAATGGATGTGCGACAACTTCTTCGACATCCGCACGTTCGGCGCAGTCATGAGCACCGAAGTGAACGCCGGACAGGTGCGCGGCCCCGTGCACCTGACGTTTGGGCGTAGTGTCGACCCGATCCTGGGTCTGGACGCCGCCATCACCCGCGTGGCTCTGACCAAACCTGACCCGAAGCAGGCCTCTGATGATGAAACTGCCCGCAGCGGCACGATGGGCCGCAAAGCCTATATCCCTTACGGCCTGTACGTCGCGCACGGCTTCTACGTCCCGGCGTTCGCGCAGGACACGGGCTTCAGCAACGAAGACCTGGAAATCCTGTGGCAAGCCCTGGTGAACATGTGGGACTTAGACCGCAGCGCCAGCCGTGGCCTGACCGCCTGCCGTGGCCTGTACGTGTTCAGCCACTCCAGCCCGCTCGGGAACGCCCCCGCGCATAAGCTGTTTGACCTGATCAAGCTGGAACGCAAGGAAGATGTGGCCGTGGCCCGCAGTTTCGATGATTACAATCCCATTCAAGTTGATTCGGCGAGACTGCCGCAAGGCGTGACGTTCACTCAACTGGTGGACTGATTCAGGGCAAGGCCGGGTGTCATACTCGGCCTCTTCTCTTGGAGGTGAGCGTGGAGGAATTCATCATGCTTTCGGCCTTGCAGCATTTCACGTTCTGCCCGCGCCAGTGCGCCCTGATTCACGTGGAGCAGGTGTGGACGGAGAACGCGCATACCGCACGGGGCCAGCAGCAGCACGAGCGGGCGCACGGGGGCGGCACGGAGGAACGCGGCGGCATGCGCACCATGCGTGCCCTACCGCTGGTGTCGCGTGTTCACGGCCTGATGGGCGTGGCGGACGTGGTCGAACTCCTGCCGGATGGCTCGCCTCGCCCGGTGGAGTACAAATCCGGGCGGGCGAAACCACGGCTGGCCGACGAGGTGCAGTTGTGTGCTCAGGCGATGTGTCTGGAGGAGATGTTCGCTTGCGACATCTCAGCGGGCTTCATTTACCATTCGGCCAGTCACAAACGCCGCGAAGTCCAGTTCACGCCAGAATTGCGCCATGCCGTACTGGACGCCCGTGACGGCATTCGGGAACTCCTACGGACGCGAGTGCTGCCGCTGCCCGCCGCTGACGCCCGTTGCGAGCTGTGCAGCCTGAAAGACGAGTGCGAACCGTTCGCCCCGCGTGACTTTCCGCGTGGATTCGACCCCTTCAGCACGAGGTTGGAAGAATGAGACAGCTTTTGAACACCCTGTACATTCAGACGCAGGGCACGTACCTGCACCTGGACACTGACAACATCCGCGTGGAGGTGGAAAAGGAGCGCAAGGCCATGATCCCCCTGCACCACGTCGAGAGCGTTGTCGTGTTCGGGAACGTGCTGCTCAGCCCCTTCCTGATTCATAAGTTGGCCCGCGAACACAAGCCTGTCACGTGGCTCACCGAGTTCGGGCGGTTCATGGCCCGCACCGAAACGCCCGTCAGCGGGAATGTCCTCCTGCGCGTGGCCCAGCACGCCTGCGCCTGCGACATGGCCAAGGCCCTGTCCATTGCGCGGTTCGTGGCGGCCGGGAAACTCCAGAATCAGAAAGTTACCCTGATGCGTTCGGCCCGCGAGGCGCTGGACAACGACCCGGAACTGCTGCGGCAAGCGGCAAAGGAAATCAACGCCCAGATCGGCTGCCTGCCCCTGGCGGAAACCGTGGACGAGGTGCGCGGCATCGAAGGCACCGCCGCCCGCATCTACTGGGAGGTCTTCCCGCTGATGCTGCGGCAAAACCGCGATTTCTTCTGGCTGACGGAACGCACCCGCCGCCCCGCACGGGACGCCATCAACGCCACGCTGAACTTCACGTACACCGTCCTGGCGAACGACTGCGCCAGCGCCGCCCAGAGTGTGGGCCTCGACCCGCAGGTGGGTTTTCTGCACGCCCTGCGCCCCGGCAGAAGCAGCCTCGCCCTGGACCTGATGGAAGAACTCCGTGCCGTCACCGCCGACCGCGCCATCATCACCCTGATCAACCGCTCTCAACTCACGCCGCGCGACTTCGTGTTGCACGAGGGAAATACCGTGACCATCAAAGAAGATGCCCGCAAAACCATCCTCGCGCACCTCACCGAACGCAAGAAGGAGGAAGTGACACACCCCCTCACCGCCCGCAAAACCCCGCTGGGCCTCATCCCGCACGTTCAGGCTCGCCTGCTGGCCCAGCACCTGCGCGGCGACCGGGCGCACTATCCGCCGTATCTACATAGGTAGAGATGATTGACTTGCTGATTTGTTACGACGTGGCCACCTCGACCGAAGGCGGAGCCAAGCGCCTTCGCCGCGTGGCCAAAGCCTGCACCGCGCACGGCCAGCGGGTGCAGAACAGCGTGTTTGAGGTCAGCGTGACCGACGTGCAGCTGCTGCACTTGCGTCAGCGCCTGCTGGAAGTGATGGACGCCGACGAGGACACCATCCGCATTTACCGCCTGCGCCAGCCCCGTGAGAAATTTGTGGAGGCCTACGGCAAAGACCACTACACCGACTTCAGCGAGCCGCTGATTCTATAGCGCGAACCTGTGGCGACGGCCAAAAGCTGGGGGGTTCGCGCAAGCCAATCAGCCCGTGTGGGGCGCGAAGTATGACAACTCAGATCACTGTAAATGGCTGCGAACTTGCACATGCTGAGGGGGTTCGCGCAAACTGAAGGCGGGACGCCGTCTGACACGCCGCTGGATGGTGAACTGTTGTTTCAGCCTGCCTTCGGGTGGGCTGTGGATTGGCTCTGAATGTTGGACGCCCGGCCCTTCCTGACCCTGTTGTTTCAGCCTGCCTTCGGGTGGGCTGTGGATTGAAACAGCACGGCGCACAGCTCCTGCGTCGGTGCGGGCCGTGTTTCAGCCTGCCTTCGGGTGGGCTGTGGATTGAAACATCGGGGCGCTCCCCAGCGGGGTAGAGATGCCAGACGTTTCAGCCTGCCTTCGGGTGGGCTGTGGATTGAAACAAAGCTGAGCATCTGGCTTTTACCGGCACACCGAGTTTCAGCCTGCCTTCGGGTGGGCTGTGGATTGAAACAAGCCTTGCTAGACGATTTAGGCGATGCTTGCGAGGTTTCAGCCTGCCTTCGGGTGGGCTGTGGATTGAAACCGGACGACGGGGATTACCGTGTCAAACTCTGGAGTTTCAGCCTGCCTTCGGGTGGGCTGTGGATTGAAACCGGACGACGGGGATTACCGCATCAAACTCTGGAGGTTTCAGCCTGCCTTCGGGTGGGCTGTGGATTGAAACATGCGGGAACGCAGTGCAGCCCTTGAGAAGGAATGCGTTTCAGCCTGCCTTCGGGTGGGCTGTGGATTGAAACTGGGTGGCCTGCTCGGCGTAGCGCCGTCCAGCCGCGGTTTCAGCCTGCCTTCGGGTGGGCTGTGGATTGAAACTTCTCCTTAGAACGTCAGCCCATCGGCAGCCATCGCGTTTCAGCCTGCCTTCGGGTGGGCTGTGGATTGAAACGTTGCTTAGGCCGTCCAGCACCCCAGCGACCCCCGTTTCAGCCTGCCTTCGGGTGGGCTGTGGATTGAAACAGCAGCGATTGTCACGCGGGCATAGCCTGAGCCGGTGTTTCAGCCTGCCTTCGGGTGGGCTGTGGATTGAAACTGGTTAATCCCAAAGCGGGGGCCAGTTTCGCCCGTTTCAGCCTGCCTTCGGGTGGGCTGTGGATTGAAACCAGCGCCTGCTCACGGGTGAGCGTGACAGAATCTGTGTTTCAGCCTGCCTTCGGGTGGGCTGTGGATTGAAACCGTTTCACCGACAACGGCTACGGCACCCGCACCGTGTTTCAGCCTGCCTTCGGGTGGGCTACAAATTCAAAAACCATCAACGGAACAAACCAGGCGATGTTGAAACTTCTGATCGCCTGGCCTGTCGCGTCAAGTCTTATGAGCAGTGGTTCAGTCCACTACTCGGGCAGGTACGGTCAGATCACAGATGCTAAAGTCGGCGCCCCGCTCAGCGCGTTTCTGAGAAATCACGGCCTGGAATTCGTCACTCTGCGGATTCAGGATCTGCACCGTGGGTCGCTCATCTGCAGGAATATCAGCCAGTACACGGACCTGCCGCATGGTGTCGGGGTTGGCGGGCGGCTCGCCGGCAGTCAGTGCCCGGATGACGGGTTCGCCGATCACGGTGTTGCCCCAGGCCGTGTAGTCCAGTCCCAGTCGGAAGGACGAAGCGCCGCGCATGAAGAAGATCTCGCTGTTGGCGCTGCCGATGTCTTCGCCGCGTCCCATGCCTGCTACACCTGGACAGTACGCGCCCCAGGCCTGGAAGTTATCCACATCACGGCGGCGAGTTTCTGCGTCCGAGACAGTCAGAATCGGCATAGAACCCAGGAATCCCGAATTGGCGTCTACCGAGTTGGTCACCTGGACCCAGTCGGCGTCGGAAGGCAGTCGCGCCGAGAATTCTGGTTCCAGATTGGGATGTTCGGAGGTTCCGCCGTCTTGGTTGTTGGGGTTTCCGGTCTGAGCCACAAAGAGATCAATGACGCGGTGGAATTGCAGGCCGTCGTAGACCCCTTCCCGGGCCAGCAGCTTGATACGCTCCACAGCTTTGGGCGCAAGGTCAGGGCGCATCTCGACCATCACCGTGCCCTTGCTGGTTTCGATGACCAGTACGTTTTCAGGGTCCAGTGTGAGCCAGGCAGTTTCCCTGACCACCACAGGAGCGTGCTGAGTCCTGGGCTCCATAGGTTCCAATCCACCGGCTGAAGCCAGGCCCAGACTGAGGATGCCAGCCACCACCGTCGCGTATTTTTGCATGGAGCAATCTTATCTACCTTCTTTGAGTGCAATTGATTACATTTAGGCTTGATGAGGCTTACATTTGGACGGGGCAGCCTGCTGAAAGTTTGGCTGGTGTTTTTGCCACAGCTCACATGGGTTCTGTCCGCACTTTCTGGCTGGACACGCCAGACCCTGCCAGGCGGTACTGCTATCAAGGGGTTCAGCACAGCCCACCTGTGTCGTTACTCTGTTTTTGGCCCTGCTGGCTCAGTCCCCGCCCCGACGGCATGCAGTGGCAGGTCCAACGCACCTGCCAGTTGGTTCGCTTCTGCGGCGCTCAGGCCAGCCAGCCAGTCGGCGGGGCTGCGTCCGGCCAGTACCTTGTCCAGGCGGGCGGCAAAATGAGGTTCCAGTGCCGCCAGTCCCGCCCAGCCGTCCTGTACGGCATACAGGCGGTAGTTGGCTTCCGCGCCAGACAGCCAGCCGCCCGGCGTGGTCAGGCCGTGGCGCAGTGGCAGGGTCAGGGCTTCGGCTCCCTGACGCAGTCCGATCCGGCGCCAGCGCTCTGCCGCGCCACGTTCCCGCCCCAGCAACAGGGTCACCGCAGCGCGCGCTGCTGTCTCAGCCCCACTCAGGTCAGCCAGCAAAGACAGCGGCATGGCCGGTGGGCGGAGCAGGCCAGCTTGCAACTGATAGGTGAGGTCGTGGCCGGGAACGTCAGGCTCTTGCTTGTCGCCTACGATTTCCACCCAGCATAGCTGTGGGTTGAGAGTCTGCAGAGTGTCCAGGGTAATTCCTAGCCGGCCCAGGGCTGCAGGGCGCTGACTGGTGATCAGGAGGTCACTGTGGCGCAGCAATTCGCTGAAGTGAGACCAATCTTCTGCCGAACGTAGATCCAGGGTCTGCACCTCTTGCCCAGCAGCCAGTTCAGCATAAAGTTCCGGCGCAGTCTGGGCCAGCATGTCGCCGGCGGGCGGCTCAACCTTGGTGGTGTGCAGGCCTTCACGCCTCAGTAGCGCCGTGGCCACCGGACCAGGCAGGTTGGTTGCCAGGCTAACGGCCCTGAGGCCACTCAGGGGACCGGAGAGGGGAGAGGCTGGGGTCATGGGTCATTCATAGTAATGCTGTCTGATCCAGGACCGGAGAAGCTGAGGCAGCGTTGCTCTACGGCTTGACACAATTCTGCTGTGGGCAGCCATGGACTCCGTCTGATGAGACGAGCAAGTCCAGGGCGTGCCTACAAGGGAATTTTCGGCTGGGGCAATTGCAGTTGCTGGCCGTGCGGAGATCGGCGGCGACCAGGTAGGGCTGCTGCCCACGGCCTCACCCCACAGGACATCACCGTCACGGGCGAGGGTCGGCCACTCGGCTGGCGTGGCAAGGTTCTGGTCAGCTCTCAGATTGGCAGCGTCGGGGGTGAGGAAGAAGTGGCATCCTGGCAACACCTCTATCTGTTACGTTATATACGTCATCACGGTAGATTTACCTTCTGCTTGCAGCTGCTTTGAGGTGAGGTCACGGGTATCCTCTCAGCCTTGAAGCAGTTGCCGCACTTCGTCCATTCAGTGAAACATGCCGCTCAACACCACCTGTCTTTTGCTGCCGGGTCGCCGCTTATGGCTGAGCAGTCAGGTCAGCTGGCGTGCTGGGAACCTGTGTCCGCACCCAGCGCACCAGAGGAATCAGCAGGAGGCTGATCAGCATTTTTAGAATGATCTGGCCTAGCATCAGGTTCAGCAGCGGAGCCCCGGTCCCTGCAAAGGCCACTGTGATGAAAATAATCGTGTCCAACGTGGTGCTCACAGCGTTAGAGGCGACGACCTGGGTCGTCACACCGCGGTGCCTTAGTCGTTCGAAGATCAGCGCATCCAGCGCGGTGCTGAGCAGATAGGCCAGCAGACTGGCAAAAACGACACGGAACGTCGACCCGAAGACCGCCTGATAAGCAGCGTCGTCGAAGAAATCGGGTGTGGGCAGAGCATTGACGATCAGGCCATATCCGGCGAGCAGGGCATTGGCTGCCAGCCCGCCCCACAACAGTGCCTTGGCGGCAGTCCAGCCGCCGGCAACGTGAATGGCATCCCGCAGTGTGAACGTCAAGGAGTACAGAAGAATTGCGCCTGGGAAAACCAGAGGGCCAAACTGCACCAGTCGGCCGGCCGTCACGTTGCTCACCAGCTCCGCTCCGATATAAACGGCAATGAGGACAATCAGTAAGGTGCTGCGTTGTGGCATGGCAAAGTCCTGTTTCAAAGCGAAAAGATGCTAGCACTGAAGCGGGCAGCGAAAAGGACCGGCCTGTATCCTGGCAGAAGTGCTTACCGATCAGCGGGGTAGCCGTCACCCCAAGCTCAGGAAAGTGACGTGGCCCGCAGCATGGCTCAATCTCTCCAGGCTAAGAAGAGCGAATCATTCATTCCCTGGGAAAAAGCCCTTCTCGGTCAGGAATTCCAGCAGTCTGTCCGACTGCGCCCGCTGCTCATCCGGATCGTACTTGTAGGGGCTGGTATAAAACTGCGCCAGCGACGTGATTGCGCCCTCGTCACACTTGGCCTTGAGCGCCGGGGTCGCCATGTACCTGGCCCAGCCACTTTCCTCGCGGTCCCGGTACAGCTCGGCCAGTTCATCTTGGGTGGGGGCCTGATAGCGTTCGTCATGCACATAGGCGGCGAGGGGCAGGCGGTCCCGCTTGCTTGGGTCCTCGGCGGGGACACCGACAGCCATGGTCGTGACTGGCACGCAGGTGTCCAGCAATTCCAGAAAGGCCGAGATATCGGGCATGGCGTTCAGGGTGGTGCCCAGATAACACAGCCCGTACCCCCGTGCCTCGAAGGCCAGGCTGACACTCTGTGAGAGCAGCATGGCATCGAAAGCGGCGACATGGTAGCCCAGCAGGTGGCCGAAATTGTCGCGTGCGCCGCGCAGCCGCAGCCACTCACGGACACGGTACCAGTCGGCGCAAAAGGTCATCAGCAGTGGCGCTTGCAGAATAAAGTCCTGTTCCCCGTGTAGTTCGTACAGCCGCTGACGCCGCTGCGGGTCACGCGTCAGCACCACGGCGTAGCTGTTCAGATTGCCGGAGGATGACGTTCCAGTAATCGCTTCGTGCAGCACCTCGTCAATCACTGCTTGCGGGATGGTGGCGGGCGTGAAAGCCCGGATGGAGCGGTGTCCGGCCAACGTCTGTGACACAGTTTGCATGAAGCAGTTTAAGGCACTGGCGAAACAGGCGAACAGCCCGGAACGCAGCGAATCCATGCTGCGTTCCGGGCTGCTGGTTGACCGTGCTACTCGGTGAGCCACTCCCGGGTCAGGTTCACATCGGTTTGGGTCAGCTCATGGCCTGCCGGGAGGCGGGTTTCGCTGACTGCGGCGCTGCTGCGCTGCAACAGAGGGACGATGCCCTGTCCGTAGGGACCGTAAGGGTCACGCTCGCCGCTGAGCACCAGCACCCGTTTGCCGCTCAGATCGGGGGAGGGGGGAGCTTCCAGGGCCAGCACCGGGCGCAGCAGCGCCGCACCGGCCAGGGCCCTGGGCTGCTGCAGCAATGTGGCCAGAGCAATGTTTGCGCCGTTGGAATAGCCCACCGCGTAGACCTGCTTAGCGTCCAGACCATACAGCTGGGCCGCGTCCCGCACGAAATCGGCCAGGGCGTCCGCTTCGGAAATCAGGTGGGCCTGGTCATAGCGGGTGGCCGAGAAGCGGCGGAAAAACCGCGGCGCACCTTCTTCCAGCGAGCGGCCACGCACGCTGAGCAGGTGCGCGCCTGGGTCCAGCTCCCGTCCCAGGGGCAGCAGGTCCAGTTCGTTGCCTCCAGTGCCGTGCAGCAGCAGCAGGGTGCGGCCCGAGGTACCGGGCACGTAACGGTGCACCCAGCCCAAGTCACGGGAGGGGCGGCGTTCTTCGTCGGGCAAGCTGATGTGTGGCATAACAACCTCAATTTCTCCCTGCCTATGCTCCAGTTCGGGTGGCAGCACCAGCCGCTCGCCCAGGTGTGCGGGGTCTTCGTCGGCCCCAAAGCCGGGGCCATCGGTGGCGACTTCCAGGATGCTGCCGCCGGGTTCGGTGAAATAAATACTCTGAAAATAGCCGTGTTCACGCACGTCTGAGGCCTGAAGGCCCTGAGCGGTCACCGCCTTTAAGATGGCTTGCTCGTGGTCAGCGTCGGCGGCGCGAAAGGCCACATGGTGCAGGGTACCCGTGCCGCCCGCAGCAGGCCAGAAGCCGCCGGCCTCCCGCACATAGACGGTGTGGCCCAGTTCGGCAGGGGTGTGTAAGGTCAGCAGGCCGTCCACTTCCTCGCCGCGCCGGAAGCCCAGATGCTGCTCCAACAGCTACGCTGTGGCAGAGACGTCCTCGGACCAGAACTCGGTGTGGTGGATGCCGCGCAGCTGCATGTGGGCCGGCAGCGTGGAGCCGTCCCAGGGCCGTCCCGTTGGGGCGTCCGGCACGAAGACCAGCCGGACCGGTAGGCCGTCGGGATCATGCAGAGAAAGCCAGGTGGAGTCGCCGCGCCGCTCCGGGTGACCCCCTGGCCCAGCAGCCAGGTCATCCAGTCGCCCAGCGAGCCCAGGCTGGCGAGCAGGCCGATGGCGGTCGCCTGTCCCACGCCGCGCCGTCCCTGCGCGGTATCCGGCCAGGCGAAGAACGTCAGCACGCTGCCGGGGCGGCCCAGGGCGTCACCGTAGGCCAGGTGCAACGTCTGGGCGTCGCTGTGGTTGACCGTGCGTTTCACCAGCCGCAGCCCCAGCAGGCCCACATAAAAGTCCACGTTCGCCTGGGCATCGGCGGTGATGCCGGTGAGGTGATGAATGCCAGAGACAGGGGTGGTCATAGGTTCTCCTTAGGATCAGTCAATCGGTTTCAGGCCCGCTTCGATCTGTGGGCGCTGTTGTTCGAGGAAAGGTGGCAGAATCAGGGTTTCACCTAAACGGTCCATGTCCTCGTCCACGCCGAAGCCAGGGCCATCAGTGGCCAGTTCGAACAGCACGCCGTTCGGCTCGCGGAAATATAGGCTGCGGAACCAGTAGCGGTCTACCTCGCCGCTGGTCTGCATGCCCATCCGCCAGAGGTGCTCGGTCCAGGCGTGATACTGCTCCTCATCCGGCACGCGGAAGGCGACGTGATGGACACTCCCCGCCCCAGGCCGTGCCACCGGCAGATCGGAGCGCACCGCCACATGCAGTTCCTTGTCGGGGCTGCCACCCGCGCCCATTTCGTAGACGTGAACGCGGTGGGTGCTGTCCGCACTTTCGGGGTCGGCGTAATCGCGCACCGGGCGCATGTGCAGCACCTTTTGCAGTACCAGATCGGTGTTCCGCAGGTCCGGCACGGTGATGGTGATGGGTCCCAGCCCCCGCAGCTGATGCTCGGCGGGAACGGCGCTGCGCTCCCACACGGCAGGGGTGTCACCCGCGCCGCCGTCCACCACCAGGCGCAGGCGCTGACCTTCGGTGTCCTCGAAGTCCAGGGTGGGGCGTCCGTCCAGTTCGCGGATGTCGCCGTGGCTGACCTGCAACTCGCCCAGCCGCCCCTGCCAGTAGTTCAGGCTGTCCAGGTCGCGGACACGCAGGCCAGTGCGGGTCACGGTGCGGCTGCCACGCTGCTCGCGGGCCAGCGGCCAGTCGAAAAAGGTGATGTCGGTGCCAGGATTGCCGACGCCATCGGCATAAAAGAGGTGGTAGGCGCTGGTGTCGTCCTGGTTCACGGTGCGCTTGACCATCCGCAGGCCCAGCATATCGGTGTAAAAGCGCTTGTTTTCCCGAATCTGAGATGTCACGGCGGTCAGGTGATGAATTCCGGTGAGTTGCAGTTGGCTCATGTGTCGGCTCCTGTGTGGGGAAGAGGAAGGGTGGGAAGCGGAAGGTGTCACTTCCACTGATGGGTACAACATATAACTATTTATCTTGCAAAGCAAATAGATGTACTTTGGAGAGCTAGAACAGGCCCGCTGGTGGACCGCCTGCACCGATCCGCACATTTGCTTGTGCCGGCAGTGAGGGTGTGGTCTGCTGAGTCACGGAGGCTCCCCCCGGCCCGCCGCCCACCTGTGCGTGGGTGCTGCGGGCCTGCCTCTACCGCTGTCATGTCCCCAAGTCGAGCCGAAGCCGCTCTGGGGTCAGCAGCGGTTTTTCTCGGTGCAGTCATGCTGGCTTTCAGGTCAGCGGGCGCAGCCTCGCCTCAATCTCGGCGCGGCGCGGTTCCAAAAAGGGCGGCAGAATCAGGCTTTCGCCCGGGTGGTCCATGTCCTCGTCTATGCCAAAACCGGGGCCATCGGTGGCCAGTTCGACGACCAGACCGCCAGGGGCCGTCACGTACACCGAGCGGAACCAGTGACGGTCCACCTCGCCGCTGTTGGGGTACCCCAGGAGGCTCAGATGCATCATCCAGCCGCGCAGCTCGGCCTGATCCTTGACCCGCAGGGCGATGTGGTGGACGCTGCTCGCCCCAGGCCGGTGGCGGGGAAGGTCAGGGCGCAGCGTGACATGTAGCTCCTGGGCTGGGTTGCGGCTCTCCGGTTGGTTCCCCATCTGAAAGACATGCACCGGGTGGCCGCCGTCAAGGTATTGGCGCACTTCGGTCATCATCAGACCGTCTTCCAGCAAGCTGCGCAGTGGGCCTGGGTCACTCACGGTCAGGCCGCTGAAGCCCAGGCCACGCAGCTGGTACTCGCCAGGCACATCGCTGCCGCTCCAGGGCAGGCCGCGCGGTCCCTGGCCGCCGTCATCCACAAGTGCCAACCGGGTGCCGTCCACATCCTCAAACTCCAGCCGCCTGCGTCCATCCAGCTGACGGGCGGTCACCAGCACGCCATGCTCCCGCAGCCGCGTCTCCCAGAAGTCCAGCGCCGCAGTGCCGGTCACCCGAAAGGCGGTGAGGCTGATGGAATCGCTGCCCCGGTGTTCGCGGGCCGCGCGGGGAAAGTCGAAAAAGGTCATTTCGCTGCCGGGACTTCCTACGCCGTCCCCGTAAAAGAGGTGGTACATGCTGGGCGAGTCCTGATTCACGGTCTTCTTGAGCAGCCGCAGCCCCAGCACGCGGGTATAAAAGTCGAGGTTGCGGGCAATATCGGCGCTCAGGGCGCTGACATGGTGAATGCCGCAAAACTGAAGGGTCATGCCCCGCCGCCTTCCATCCGCCCCCAGATGCGGCCCAGCAAGGCCTGCTCGGTGTCATCCAGATGGCTTAGGAACTGTTCGCGGACCCCACGCAGATGAACGACGTGCATCCGCTGCAGTTGGTGCTTGCCTGGACCTGTCAGGCTGACCTGAAAGCTGCGGCCATCGGTGTCACAGCGGACCCGCTGGACCAGGCCTTCTTTTTCCAGGCGGTCGGTCAGCCGCGTCAGCCCGCCGGAGCTGAAGCGCAGGCGCTGGGCCAGCTCGGTCATGCGCAGTTCGCCCTGTTCTTCGAGGGTCAGCAGCGACTCATAAGCCGGCAGACCCAAGCCGAACGCCTGTTGCAACTCGGCGTCCAGCTGTTTCCAGACCCGACCATGCACGCTCAGAAAGCCGCGCCAGGCCGCTGTTTCCGTTTCAGAGAGGCGGCCCATAGGCGGCTCCGGTAGGGCGTGAAAGTGTCATCATGACAGCAGCATACAACTATTTGCCTTGCAAGGCAAATAGTTGTGGAATGGCTGGGCTGGGCTTATTCTGAATTGGGGTAGGTCGTCTCCGGGCATTACGTCAGCCCTATCGTCCCGGAGACGGGCCATTTCTTACCAGTTCAGAAGACGGCTTTGCGGGTGGCCTGCACAGCCGTGAGCAGCCTGGAGGCGTGGTAGATCAGGTAAGCGATCAAGGCCAGGGCGGTCAGCATATCGGTGCGGTCATCTATGGCGAAGCCCAGGTCGGTGCTGCGGTAGGTCAGCATGGCAGCCACAATGAACAGCACCATCACCGTCATGACATCCAGGAGCCAGGAGAAAATTGCCCTGACGGTCAGACTCCATTCGTCCCGGCTGAGAATGATCCAGCGCACCAGAGGCAGCAGGAGCAAGCCTGCCAGCAACCAGATTCCGACGGAGGCAGAGTCCGCCCCGGACATGACATCCCGCGTTCTGAGGAAGGCCATCAGGACGATGAAGCCGAGGTCCTGGAGATAGGACTTTTTCAGCCCCTGCCAGGTAGGCGCGAACACCACCGGCAGATACCTGGCCTCCCGGACAGTCAGGTGGGCCTTTTTCAGCTCCCGGTTGGCCTGGTGGGGATCGCCCCATTCGGCCAGCACAGCCTCACGGGGCTCGCCAGCTTCTTCGGCGTCTTGCAGGTGGTCCAGGTACTCCTGCGTGACGCGCTGGGCAGAAGCGGGGGCCAGGCCGTGGGTGGCCACGTTCAGCCAGTGTTCGGGCGTCATGATGCACTGCCCAGCACCGCCCCGACCGCACGTACCTGATGTTCCCACGTCCCGGTGGCCGACTGGAGGGCTTCGCGGCCCTGCTCGGTGATGCGGTATTCCCGCCGCACCCGTCCAGAGGCCTCCACTTCACTGCTCTGCACCAGGCCTTCTTTTTCCAGCAAATGCAGCGTGGGATAAAGGCTGCCCTCGCGGGCGCTCAGAACCCCTTCGGAGCGGAGCTTGATGGCCTGGGCAATGGCGTAGCCATGTTCCGGCTGACGGCCCAGGACCGCCAGAATCAGGAGCCGTAATTGCTCTTTCTGGTTCATGCCAGGATTATACCTCAATTTTAGATGTATCAGATAAAGAGGTATATCTTGACGAATCCTCAGGCCCGCTGCGCCCCGGCTCGCCCGTGCTCAATGACCCAGCTGGCGTCGGTGCTGACTGCGGCGTCCCGCGCCTTCACGTCGCTGATCACCCGGAAGTCGGTTTGCCAGGTGTCTGGGGTGATGCGGGCGCGGGCGTAGCCCCGCTGTGCACCGTTGAAGTAGCGGGTGTGCGGGTTGTCCTTCAGGCCACCTGCCGTGGGCGCCACGAACTGCGCCGGAAAGTCCGCGCTGATGGACGTGGTGACCAGTTCGGTGCCCACCGTGGCCGATTCGGGCCGCAGAAAGTCAGCTTTCAGGTCATGCACCCAGGCCGAATGGATATCCCCGGTCAGCACCACTGGATTGCTGACCTGCCCCTGCGCCATGAAGCCCAGCAGCCGCCCGCGTGCGGCGTGGTAGCCGTCCCACCCGTCCATGTTGAGGATGACACCCTCGCCGAAAGGCCAGTCGTAACGGGCCATCATCACCTGCTGGCCGATGGCGTTCCAGCGGGCCTGTGACGCCTGCAGGCCCTCCAGTAGCCAGCGCTCCTGCTGCGGGCCGGTCAGGGTGGCGTTGGGGTCCATAACGGCGGCGCACGCGGGTGCGAAGCCGTCGCCGCACGGCTGGTCGGTGCGGTACTGCCGGGTGTCCAGCATGGAGAAGCTGGCCAGCTGTCCGTAGCTGAAGCGGCGGTACAGCCCCATGTCTGCCCCCTTGGGCAGGCTGGAGCGGCGCAGCGGCAGATTCTCGTAATAGGCCTGATAGGCGGCGGCGCGCCGGGTCAAGAAGTCGGCCTCACTGACGGGAGCTTCGTCGCTGGCGCGGGCTTCCATGATCGCGGCCGCGTAGTTGTTCTCTACCTCATGGTCGTCCCAAACCACCACCCAGGGTGCCGAGGCGTGGGCCGCCTGAAGGTCAGGGTCAGCGTGATACTGCGCGTAACGGCGGCGGTAATCTTCCAGCGTCACGATTTCTGGGCCGCTGTGCTGCCGGACGCCTTCCGGGTTGGGCCCGTACTCGTAGATGTAGTCGCCCAAGTGGACCACCAGGTCCAGCTCGTCTTGCGCCAGGGCGCGGTAGGCCCCGAAGTAGCCGTTCTGATAATCCGAGCACGACACGAAGGCCAGGTTGAGTTCCTGCACGTTGTCCTGGGCGCGGGGCAGGGTGCGGGTCCGTCCCACCGGGCTGGTCGCGTTGCCGGAGTGAAAGCGGTAGTAGTACACGCGGTGCGGCTCCAAGCCATACACCTCGGCATGAACGGCGTAGCCGCGTTCAGGTGTGGCGGGGGAGCGGCCCTGCTGCACCACCTGACGGAACGCCTCGTCGTGGGCGACTTCCCAGGTCACGTCGATCGGCCCACCGGGCAAGCCCGCCCCGGTCGGTCCCAGCGGGTCAAGCGACAGCCGGGTCCACAGCACCACGCTGTCTGCCAGCGGGTCACCACTGGCGATACCCAGCGTAAAGGGGTTCTCCGGGTAGCGCAGGTGCAGCGCCGGGGCGCAGCTGCTCAGGCTGAGCAGGCCGCTGCCGGTGACGATGGCCGCCGCCTGCAAAAAGGCGCGGCGGCTCAGTGGATGGGCGGCAGTGGGCCTGGTCATGCTCGGAGGGTAGGCCCGGCGGGTCAGCGGGCGGTCAGTCGGGCAGCCTCGCCAGGCGGCGGGCATGAGAACTTTGCGGGGGCCCGCCTCCATGTGACGGTCACGCTCCGGCAGCCTGGACCCCCGATAGTGGGAGCATGAAACTGCTGACCCCCAGGTGCCTGACCCCCCGTACGCACGGCGCTGTCGATTACCTGGCGTGTGCAGGCATGTTCTGGCTGCCCGGCGCGCTGGGACTACCGGAGAAAACGCGGCGGGCGTCGCAGCTCGCCGCCCTGTCCTACCTGGGGGTGGCCGCACTGACCGACTATCCCCTGGCCCTGCGGCGGGTAATTCCGTTCCGGGTGCACGGCCAGACCGAGCTGCTCAGCGTGCCGCTGCTGGCGCTGATGCCCCGGCTGCTGGACGCCAACACCAGAGAAAGGCAGTACTGGCATGCCCTGGCTGGGCTGGTGTCGGTGGCCTACCTGGGCACCGACTGGAAGGCGGACCCGGACGAGTAGGAGAGGGAAGACCTTCACTGTAGTGAAGCGCGGGGGGTGACAGCTGTCATCTCCCGCGCCTGACAGGGCACACTACGCCGGCGTTCGTCAGGCGCCCACACTGTAAGCATGAACGCAACCGAACTGCGAGGCGTCACCAAAACCTTTGGCCAGGTGACCGCGCTGCGTGAGTGCTCGCTGACGCTGCGCCCCGGCGAACTGACCGCGCTGCTGGGGCCAAATGGAGCGGGCAAGACCACGGCTATTTCGCTGCTGCTGGGGCTGGCTGCGCCCACTGCGGGCCAGGTGCGGGTGCTGGGCCATGACCCACGGGGCGGGGCAGCGCGCACCCGCATCGGGTCGATGCCGCAGGAAAGCGCGCTGCCCGGTGGCTTGACCGTCTGTGAAACGCTGCGTCTGGTGGCCAGCTTTTACCCTGCGCCGCTGCCACTTTCGCAGGTACTGGCGCTAGTGGGCCTGTCCGAGCTGGCGGGCCGCCGGGCGGGCCAGCTCTCAGGCGGGCAGAAACGGCGCCTGGCTTTTGCGCTGGCGCTGGTAGGTAACCCGGAGCTGCTCTTGATTGATGAACCCACCACCGGCATGGATGCGCAGAGCCGCGCTCTGTTCTGGGACGCCGTGCAGCAGCTCCGAGATCAGGGACGGACCCTGCTGCTGACCACCCACTACCTCGAAGAAGCCGAGCGGACCGCTGACCGGGTGGTGGTGATGACCGCCGGGCGGGTGGTGGCCGACGGCACTCCCGATCAGCTGCGTGCCAGTGTAGGCGGCGCCCGCGTGCGGCTGCGCTGTGATCTGGTGCTGGCTGAACTGCAGGCATTGCCCTTGGTGACCCAGGCCAGCACTGATCACGCAGGCTGCGCTGAGCTGCACACCCAGCACCCGGAAGCCCTACTGGCCGAGCTGTATGCCCGCCGAATTTCCTTCAGCGAGCTGGAAGTGACCCGCTCCACCCTGGAAGACGCCTACTTACAGCTCACGGCCTGACGCTGCTGCTCAGGCCCTAAAAGGAACCTTGCCATGACCCAGACCATTCCCACTCCCGCCGCCGCCTCTGCCCGCCCGCCGTTCTGGTCTGCCCTGGCCCAACTGACCCTGGCCGAGAGCCGCCGCCTGACCCGCGAGCCGATGTTCCTGCTGGGTACGGTGGGCTTTCCGGTGCTGTTCTACTCGCTGTTCGGCCTGCCCCGTGATGGCATGCCGTTAGAGTTCAGCCGCACAGCTCTGCTGAACCTGGCCGCCTTTTCCCTGATCTCCTTGTCCCTGTTCTCCTTCGGTGTCAATGTGGCCGACGAGCGCAAGGTGGGCTGGTTGCGGCTGCTGCGCGCCTCGCCGATGCCGCTGCCCACCTACATCCTGGCCAAAGTGCTGGCCGCCTGGCTGTACGGCGGCGCGGCCGTGGCGCTGCTGATGACCTTTGCTGGCGTGGTGGGTGGGGTCTGGCTGGGCTGGGGTGCGTCGGTGGAGGCCCTGCTCAAATTGCTGCTGGGCGCTACGCCGCTGGTCGCATTGGGACTGGCGCTGGGCTTTCTGGTGCGCCCGGCAGCGGCGGTTGTGGTGGCGAACGTCGCCAGTCTGCTGCTGGTGTTCGCGTCAGGTCTGGCCATGCCGCTGGAAATGTTGCCTGCCTTCCTGAGCCGGGTGGCCCCGGTGCTGCCTACCTACCACCTGGGTGTGGTGGCCCGCTCTGCAGTCGGCAGCGGCGCGAATGAAGGCCTCAGCTGGCTGGTGCTGCTGAGCTACACGCTGCTGTTCGCGGTGATTGCCGCAGTTGCCATGCGCCGTGACGAAGCGCGAGAATAACCTGATGCTTAGGCTGCTCAGGCGAAGTGGTCGCCCCCGCCGCCTGGTGCAGCTGGGCTGGCTGATCTTTCTGGGGTTTCAGGTGCTCACCTTTTTCGCCACTTCTCACTCACCCGGAGAGTGGCTGCTGTTCTGGGGCACCCTGGGCGTGTTCGTGACGCTCTATGTGGCCTATTACTGGCGGGAAGACGGGGGCGAACGCCGCGACACCCAGTGGGCACTGGCGGCCTTCTGGGGCACCTTGACTGCGGCCATCGTGCTGGGCGGGGTGGTAGGAGCCAGTGCCACAGGCTTGCTGATCTACGGCGCCTTCATGGTGGGCTATCAGCCCCGGTTGCGGCTGGCGCTGGGCCTGGTGCTGGGCGTTTATGTCCTGCCGCTGTTGGGCGCCGTCCTGTGGACCCGTGAACAGTGGAGTGGCCAGGAGTGGGGGCCGGGCGTGGTGCTGGGAGTGACCACCCTCTGTGCCTATCTGCTGTTCGGCGCCTACAGCGCCCATCAGGAATGGCGGGGCCGCTGGGCCATGCGGCAGTTGCGGGCCGCGCAGGCCGAGAAAGAGCGCGTGGCTGCCGACGCCGAGCGTGAGCGCATCGCCCGCGACCTGCACGACCTGCTGGGGCATACCCTCAGTGTGATTGTGCTGAAGTCGGAGCTGGCCGCCCGCCTGACCGACCAGGCCCCGGACCGCGCCGCCGCCGAAATCCGTGAGGTGGAGCGGATTTCCCGTGAGGCGCTGGGCGAGGTGCGGGCTGCAGTGCAGGGTTACCGGGGCAGTGGCTTCAGTGCCGAACTGGCGCGCGCCAAGGTGGCCCTGGACACTGCCGGTATCCGGCTGAACATCACCGCACCGCTGCCCGAACTGCCCGAACCGCTGCAAAGCACCCTGGCGATGGTGCTGCGCGAGGCGGTGACCAACGTGGTGCGGCACTCTGGAGCCACCGAGCTTCGGCTGACCCTGGAGTCAGGGAGCGGGGGCTACCGGCTCATGCTACACGACGATGGCAGCGGCGAATTGGCCCCCGACGGCACCGGCCTAAGTTCAATGCGTGAAAGACTGCGGGCCATGGGTGGTTCACTCGAACGGACAGGTGGGAGCGGCACACGTCTGGTGGCCTGGGTGCCGCTGGAAGGACACGGCGAACCGGGGCTGGACAGTGGGGGGGTGGCTTATCCTTAGGATGGTCACTTTTGCGGTGCCTGGCGACCGGGGGCCAGTATGATCCGCATCCTGCTGGCAGAAGACCAATCGCTGGTGCTGGGTGCGCTGGCCGCACTCCTGTCTCTGGAAGACGATCTGGAGGTGGTGGGCACAGCTGCCGACGGCGAAGCGGCGTGGCAGCTGGCCCGGACACTGCGTCCGGATGTCCTGGTGACCGATATTGAGATGCCCCGCCTGACTGGACTGGAGCTGGCGGCGCAGGTGCGGACTGAACTGACGGAGGTGCAGGTCATCATCGTGACTACTTTTGCGCGGGCCGGGTATCTCCGCCGGGCACTGGACGCAGGTGCACGCGGCTACCTGCTCAAAGACGCGCCTTCGCACGAGCTGGCAGACGCCGTTCGCCAAGTTCATGCGGGGAGGCGGGTCATCAATGCCTCACTGGCCGAAGAGGTCTGGGACGCCCAGAGTCCCCTGACTGAGCGCGAAATTCAGGTGCTCCGCTGCGCCGAAGGTGCCCAGAGCACGGCGGCCATCGCCCAGCAGCTGGGTCTATCAGAGGGTACGGTCCGCAACTACCTGTCCGAAGCCATCGGCAAACTGGACGCCGAGAATCGCCAAGACGCGGCGCGGCGTGCCCGCGAGAAGGGCTGGCTGTAGTGGTACATCTATCCTGCGTCCCGCGCAGACCGGCTTTCCCTTTATGATGAAAGTCCATGCTCAACCCAGGTGAGAGATGCAGCGCTTGATTGCAGGAGAACGGACCGATCTGGAACGGCTCGACCGCACCCTTCTCCGGGAACTGCGGCTGCGGCTGCGGGGCCGCGATGTGGTGCAGCATCTACCGCCCGGCTGCCGGTTGTGGGTGGCTGGACTGGATGAAGTGGGCCAGGTCAAAGGGCTCACCTCCGGTCCCGCCGTGCCGGGAGTGCTGTGGCCCAGTGCTGAGGGTGAAGATCGCGTGCCGGGTGTGATCCTGCGCCTGGAGCAGCTGGAGCGGTCGGCACCGGAACGGTTTCAGCTGGGCGTGGTGTGGGCCTCTTCTCTGGCGGCTCCACCACTGACCCTGGAACTGCGGACAGCGACCCGGGTGGTGGCGGCGATTCAGCCTGAAGCGCCTACGGCGGGTCAGCCAGGCGGCAAAGCGGGCGGCGCTCTGCTGCTGGCCGAGGTCTATCGCCGCAGCGGCACCTGGCGGATTCGCAACTACAGCGAGTGGCTGGGTGGACCGGCGGCCCTGGAGCGCCGCTGGGGGCTGACCCCCGGACGCCTGAGTGTAGGTGCGCCGCCGTCCCCAGCACCTCTGCCTCCCGCTCCAGACGCGTCTGCTCGGCCTGCGCCGCCGCTGTCCCGCCCGGTCCCTCCGCCAGTGCCTGCTCCGGAACCCACGCCAGTTCCGGTCACGCCCCCAGCTTCTCCTCAACCGCTGGCTGATCCACCCACGCCTCTGCCCGCAGGCCTTCCGCATGAACCGACGCCTCCTTCACTCTCCGGGCGGCTGGCCGAGCTCTGGGCACGTTTGCGCCGCCCGGAGCCGGACTTGGTGCCCGAACCTGCCTTGGAGCAGACATCGGGACAGGCTGCGCCGCCTACCTCAGCAGGGGGTGAGGTCAGCCTGCCGCCCCGCACCGCCCGCTCCTTTGCCGCCATCGACCAGCAACTCCAGGTCCTCCGTGAAGTGCTGGCCGAAGAACAAAGCCGCAACCCGGGTATAGGCGGGGAGATGATTCGCCATCAGGCCCGGCTGGAGACCCTGCAGGAGACCTACACCACGCTGCGCCAGGAGGCACTGGAGTTGGAACGCCGACGGGCGCAGGCCGCCCGCCTGGGCCTGAGTCTGCCGCCGTCCGTGTTGGACCTGGAAGGTGAAATCGAACGGACCTACCGCGCCCTGGTCCGCGCTCTGGAAGACCAGGCCCAGACCCTGCTGCACGGCACGGCCCAAGGCAGCCGTGAACGGCTGGGCCGCGAAACCCTCTTTCTGGAAACACTTGGCGCGGAGCGGCCCCCGACCTCCCGTGACAAGGGGCCGCTGGACCTGTAGAGGGCTCCACCTGCAAAAAATAAAGCTGGGAGAAAGCGTAGGCCCGCTTTCTCCCAGCCGGTTGGTGAAGCTCAGTTCAGGGCATCACGCCGGTTGGCACGCAGGCTGCTCCAAATGGCCAGGCCGATAAAGCCGGCACCGATCAGACCGGTGATGACTTCCGGGATGTGAACTTCCCGGTTCATACTGAGCAGCATGATGGTCGCCAGGGCGCCGATGCCGTAGTGGGCGCCGTGCTCCAAGAAGCGGTAGGCCTCCAGGGTGCCTTTCTTGACCATCATGATCGTCAGCGACCGCACGAAAATGGCCCCGATGGTCAGTCCGGCAGCGATCAGCACGATGTCTTTGGTCAGTGCAAAGGCACCGATCACACCGTCCAGCGAGAACGAGGCGTCCAGCACTTCCAGGTACAGGAAGGCAGAAGCGCCCGCGGCTCCGGCTTTTTCGGTGGCATTGTCGGCCTCGAACAGACTGCCCAGGGCGTCCACCGCCAGATAGGTCAGCAGGCCCACGAAACCGGCCAGCAGCGCGGAGTATTTCTCGGCCGGGGCCACGGTGTAGTTGACCAGCAGGGTCAGCAGTACACCGACGATGATGGCCTGCACGGTATCCAGCCGGCCAATGCGCGCCAGTCGGTGCTCGAAGCCTGTCAACCAGTGCTGATCCTTGTCCGGGTCCATAAAATATTTCAGGAACACCATCATGAGGAAAGTGCCGCCGAAGGCGCTGATGGCGACATGGGCGTCTTCCAGGTGTTCGGCGTACAGGTCAGGATTGGTAAAGGCCTGCGTGACCACGTCGCCCAGTCCCATGCCAGCCGCCACAGCGACGATCACGATCGGGAAGATGAAGCGCATCCCGAACACAGCGATCAGGATGCCCCAGGTCAGAAAGCGGCGCTGCCACTTCTCGGACATGGTCCGCAGCACCGTGGCGTTGACCACCGCGTTGTCGAACGACAGCGAAACTTCCAGAATGCCCAGCAGCACGGCAATCGTCAGGGCTTCGATCAGGGCTGTCGCTGTATGACCGCCGCGGGCGTACCCGTCCCAGGCGGCCACGGCCAGACAGATCACGCTGATCAGGGTTGCGAACCCGAAGTATTGTTTGAATGTTTGCATAACAGTTCCTCTGTTCAGAGTAAATGAAGCCGGGCCGACAGCGCGCTCTCCGGCTGTTCCCGGGGCAGGGAACACTGCCCATACTGGAGACGTTGACAGGAGAGCCGGCTGTCGGTCTGGAAGATGTAGTGCTGAGAAGGGAAGAGCCGGACAGGGAGGCTCGGCGCCCGGAATTCAGTACCGTGAAAGTCTAGCCGACATCTACGCCGTAGTTACGTGCAGCCGCGCCCAGGCCGCCCTGATAGCCCTGGCCCACGGCGCGGAACTTCCACTCGCCGCCGTAGCGGTACACCTCACCGAAAATCACGGCGGTCTCGGTGCTGAAATCTTCGCCCAGATCGTAGCGGGTCAGTTCCAGGCCGGTGTCCTCGTTCACGGTGCGGATAAAGGCGCCACTGACCTGCCCGAAGTTCTGGCGGCGGGCCTCAGCCTGATCAATCGTGACCACCACGACGATTTTTTCAATCTCGGCAGGCACTTCGCTCAGGTTGATCCGGATGGTTTCATCGTCGCCGTCGCCCTCACCCGTGCGGTTGTCACCGGTGTGTTCCACGCTGCCCTCAGCCGAGCGCAACTGGTTATAAAAGACGAAGTCATGATCCCCCCGGACCCGGCCCGCTGCAGTCAGCAAAAAGGCCGACGCGTCGAGGTCGAAGGCCTGGCCGTCGGTCGAGCGGGGGTCCCAGCCCAACCCCAGGGTGATGCGTTCCAAGTTGGCATCCTGCTTGGTCAGGGAGATGTTGCCGCCTTTTTGCAGCGAAAGCGCCATGGTCTACGTCCTTTCTTAAAGGGAAGGGGTGGGCTGCGGCCCACAAGAGAGGCCAGCCCACCCCTTTTCCGGTTTACAGGTGTGGGCGGATGTCAGGCAGGTTTTCCTGATAGGTGCGTCCACGGCTGGGGGCACCGATGGCGGTCATGGTCCAGTCGCTGCCACTGCGCTTGAGTGCCGCCATGATCAGGGCGCTGTGGTCGCCCTGCGCCGAGAGGTTGTAGCGCGCGATCTCCTGCTCGCCCTGGACGTTGACCAGTCGGCAGTAGGCATTCGCCACCTGCCCGAAGCCCTGGCCGGTGAAATTGTTGACCGTGAACATCACGGCCACGACGTTGGCCGGCAGCCGTGCGAGGTCCACCGTGATGGTCTCGTCGTCACCGTCCCCAGCGCCGGTGCGGTTGTCGCCGCTGTGGCGCACCGTGCCGTCCTTGCTTTGCAGCTGGCTGAACCACACCACGTCCACCAGGCCGCCCTGGGCGTCAAACAGCAGCGCGTTGGCGTCGAGGTCGATGCTGGCGGCGCCGCCACCGCCGAACAGGCCGCCCAGAAAGCCGCTCTTCTTGGGAGCCTGCGCGGCGTCCCAGCCCAGGCCCATGCGTACGGTACTCAGTGACGGCCCCGCCGCCTTGGTCAAGCTGATCTGTTGCCCTTTTTCCAGTGAAATGGCCATGTTTCCGCTCCTTATGAGGTGAGATGTTCAGGGGTACGCGGCGTAGAACGGTAAAGTTCCCGCATCAGCGCAGTACGCCGACGCTACGGGCGTCCCGCTGCCAGGCGTCCAGCTCATTGACCAGCAGGTCAAACAGCTGATCGTCCGGCAGGTTGATCTGTGCGCCCACCTTGAAAAAGTCGGCGTTGTCGACGGTACGGCCCTGCAGGTCGTCCAGCTGTTCCAGGAAGCCAAAACCCTCCTCGGCCATGCGGCGCATCATGCCGCCGAACATGCCGCCTGCCGAGGCGGTCTGGTCGATCCCCATGAACTTCCAGAAGATCGGTTCGCGGGAGGCCTGCTGAATCAGATTCACCACCCGCTCGCGCCCGGAAGTGCCGCCGTCGGTGATGAACAGCACCAGGGTGGGCAGCGCATGACCGGCGGCGCGGGCGTCGGTCAGGACATATTCCATCACGCCGCCGTAGTCGGTGCCGCCCTCCAGCTGCACGCTCAAGCGGTCTACGAAGCCGCTGACATTGTCCAGCGACAGGGTTCCGCGGCGGTGGGCCTGCTGTCCGAACAGGTACATTTCCACCTCGCCGTCGTCGTCCAGGCGGGTGGCCAGTGCCAGAGCGCGCTCAGCAAGGCGCTGCACGGCGCCGCTGCGGTACTCGCCGCTCATGCTGCCGCTGATGTCCAGCACCAGATTGACCCGGTAACGGGCCTCGCCCAGTCCCCGCTTTTCCAGGCTGACCGAAGCCTGCTTGATCAGGCTGACCAGACCGGGCTGCTGCCGCTCAGCCTTGTCCAGCAAGACCTTCTGGCGCTCCTTGACCAGGCTGACGGCCGGGGCCGGGGCCGGGGTGGGCATGGGCGCTGAAGTGGGGGCCGGGGCCGCCGGGGCGCTGTCCTCCTCGGCCACCTCGCCGCCAAAATGCTGGACCAGCGCCGCCAGGCCGCCGTTGAATCCCTGGGCCACTGTCGCGAGTCGCCAGGCCCCGCCATGACGGTAAAAGCGCACCAGCATGACGGCTTTTTCGTCCTTAAGGTGCGGTTTGGCGTCAAAGTTGACCTGACCATCTACCGTGACCCGCAGCGTGCCAGCGCGGCTGACCGGCTGGCTGTCGTGCGTGGCCGTCAGGTACACCTCGGTGACGCTGGCCGGTAGGTCGTCCAGATTCAGGCTGAAGGTGCCGGGGGCCGCCAAGCGCAGCGCTCCTTCGGGGCTTTGCGGCTGGTTATAAAAAACCATGTAGCGGTCGTCGCTCAGCTGACCGTCGTTCAGTCCGAAGGCGGTGATATCGGTGCCGCTGAGGTCGCACTCTACAGTGACGGTGAGGCTGTGGCCCAGGCCCAGATCGCTGAGGGGGAGGCGCTGGCCGGCTTGCAGTTGGGTCATTCCTTACTCCTTGAGATGAAGGGGCTCCGGTGTCCTAAAGGTACAGAAGCGGTCAAAAAAAGGGAGGCAAAAGGTTGCCCCCCTGTTCTGGTACCCAGTGGGTCTCAGATCAGACGTTGACGCCGTAGTTCTGAGCCAGTGGGCCCAGGCCGCCCTGGTAGCCTTGACCCACCGCGCGGAACTTCCACTCGCTGCCGTTGCGGTACACCTCGCCGAAAATCATGGCAGTGTCGGTGCTGGCGTCTTCCGACAGGTCGTAGCGGGCAATTTCGCTGCCGCCGTCTTTGTTCAGTACGCGGATGTAGGCCTTGGACACCTGACCGAAGTTCTGGCCGCGGGTGCCCCCTTCGTGAATGGTTACGCACACGGCGATCTTGTCCACATCTGCTGGAACCTGGCTCAGGTTGATGTCCACGGTCTCGTCGTCGCCGTCGCCCTCGCCGGAGCGGTTGTCGCCGTTATGCGACACGCTGCCGTCAGAGCTAGTCTTGTTGTTGTAGAAAATAAAGTCGCTGTCCGAGCGCACCTTGCCGCCGTCATTCAGCAGAAAGACACTGCCGTCCAGGTCGAATTCCTGGCCGTCGGTGGCGCGGGGGTCCCAGCCGAGACCCACGGTGATGGCGCTCAGACCTGGAGCTTCTTTGGAAAGAGAAACGTTGCCGCCTTTGGAAAGGGATACTGCCATGGTGATACCTCCTGTTGAGTGGTGTTTCGGGGGGTAGTATAGCGGGCCTCATGCGCCGCGCTGGGATCATTGCCCCGCTCAGATTCGGTTGCTTTTGGCCAGATTGCAGCGCCGACACAGCAATTGCAGGTTGCTGACGCTGGTCGCTCCACCCAGGCTGTGTGGGATGACATGGTCAAATTCGAGGTAGTTGTTGTCCCCGCACTCCACGCAGCGGCCAGCGTCCCGCTGCCACACTTCCAGCTTGACCTTTTGCGGAATGCTGCGGCTGGCCCGCTCGGTCTGTGGTATCAGCAGCAGGCGCTTATGGATCCGGACCAGGGCGTCCAGGGTGGCTGCCAGAATCAGCGGCTGGGCTGTCGAGTACAGTCCGCTGCCCTTTTTCACGCCCAGTTCCAGATTGACGCCGCTGGCAAGCTCCTGAATGCGCAGCACCTTGCCGTATTGCACGTTCCAACCGCCTTCGGTATCGCTGATGAAATGGACTTTCTGGCTGGTCACGACCAAGCGGCCTAGAATGTCACGGCTGCGGCTGGCGGTAACATGCCGGAAGCTGGCGCGGCATTCCAGATGGGCCACCTCTCCGGCGTCCAGAATGATGGTGGTCTGCACGGTGGGTAGGTGCCCTTCACGCAGTCGGGCCGCCAGCTTGAGGTCTGCTATGTCCTGACGCATCCCCAGCAGGAGGTGGGCGGGCACTTCAAGTAATCCAGCCAGCCGCTCGAAATCAGCTTCTTCCTGATCGGTAATGATGCCGTCTGCGCGGGCCAGCGTCAGGGTCCGTTCCAACAGGTTTAGGGCGTCACTGCGCACATAGGCCAGGGCTTCGGCGGCGTCCAGACGGTCCCGGCTCAGGGCACCTTGCAGGTCCTGCCACTCGCGCAGTTCCATGATGCCGTCGGCACTGGCCGCCAGAAAACGGGTCCGGAAGTGTTGCAGGCCATGATTGACCTCCTGGGTGCATTTGCGGCACAGCCCCTGAGCACTCAGCCGGTTGATGAGATTGCCTCTGGCCCCGCAGCGCCGGCAATGTTGTGCCGAGGCGTTGGCCTGCTCGCCGGACTGAAGCGGCTGCCACTGTGGCTGCGGCGCGGCCTCCGGTGTCAGGGCAGGGGGTGATGTCTGGTCGTCCACTCCTTCACCCTCCTGGGCCACTTCTCCCCCGAGGGATTCAAGGAGCGCCTGAAGACCGCCGCTGAAGCCCTGACCGACGGCCATGACACGCCACCCTTCACTGTGGCGGTAAATCTCAAGGAGCATGACGGCCTGCTCAGCGCCAAACATCTGGCCGTCCAACTGGAAGCTGAGGTGGGTCGCGCCGCTGCGGAGCCACACTTCGCTGCCCTGCAATTGCGCAAACGTCCCACTATCTGTGGTCACGGCCAGCAGCAGCCGCTCGATGCTCAACGGTAGCCGAGCCAGGTCCACGCTGAATTCGTGACCAGAATCGTTTCGGACGATGGCTCCTTCGGGACTTTGCGGCTGGTTGAAAAAGATGAAATAACGGTCATCGCTCAACTGGCGCGCAGGGTCCAGCCCAAAGACACTCAGGTCTGTCTCACCCAGGCCCAGCAGCCGGGCACCCAGGGTCAGCCTCTGATCCCCATCTGCGAGGGGCAGCGGCAGCCGTTGGCCACGTTGTAGTTCGGTCGTCATGATTCTTTCAGGGTGTCACAGAATGCCTATCTGCGCGTGCCATTTTGCGCGGGGCGGGTTCGCCTGACCGGCCCAACTTGCCGTCACAGGTCTGCTATCACTAAGGCCGATGACCTCACCCACCCGAGTGCTGCTCAACAAGAATTTCAGCGTGACTGCCGCCCAGATGACCGCCCTGATGGGTGCCCAGGCTGCTGCTGGCGACGCCGATGCGCCGTACGAGCTGTGGGCCAGCCACAGTGACCCGGCCAACGGCATGCTGGCCGCTGCGTCCCATACGCTGCTTGAACCGGCAGGCCTGCTGGGTGACGCCTACGCGGACTGGTTGCTGGACGCCTGTGTGCAGCGCGGCATCGGGGTGCTCTGGGCCGGCAAGGAGCGCGAATGGCTGGCCGATCATCAGGGCCGTTTCGCCGCGCAGGGGGTGCAGTTGGTCGTGCCTGCCGAGCGCCATATCCAGGAAAAGTTGGACCATAAGGACGCTTTCTTGGAAGACTGGGACCCGCAGATTCTGCCGATTCCACGTTGGCAGCGGTTCACGACCCCGCAGGAATTCGGGGCGGCGTATGCGGCGCTTCAGGGCAGCAGGCGGCGGCTGTGCATCAAGCCTGCGCAGGGCATCTACGCCAGCGGTTTCCGCATTCTGGAAGACCCGCCCAGCCTGGACGGGTTCCTGGGTGGCAGCCTCTACACCATGAGCCTAGCGGCGGCCAGGGAGCTGTTCAGCGCCCCGCAGTTCCCGCCCATGCTGCTGATGGAGGTGCTGGAAGGCCCGGAGCGCAGCGTGGACTGTGTGGCCTGGGAGGGGCGGCTGATCCGGGCCGTGGTGCGGCGCAAATTCGGCGTGGGCCAGGTGATTGAGGACCGCCCCGACCTGACGGAAGCGGCGCGGCGGATTGCCGAGCGCTACGGCCTGAGCGGCATCTTTAATTTTCAGACCAAAGATCAGGCTGGCGCGGCGAACATGCTGGAAATCAACGCCCGCGCTTCCGGGGGCCTGCGCTACTCCATGGCCGCTGGGGTCGATTTTCTGCGGCTGGGACTGGACGCCGCCACCGGCCGCCTTGACTGGGACGCCCTGCCCACGGTACAGACTGGGTTTCAGGTCTATGAGGACAAGGCCGTGCGGGTGGTGCCGGGGCTGCCCGCCTGGGCTGAAGCGGGCCTGCACACCCCCAGCGGAGGCCGCCCATGATCCCCGAAACTGTCACCGTCGCCCTACCCAGTGGCACGCTGACGCTGGACATTGACCGTACCAGCCGCCCCCTGCCGGAACTGCTGGACTACGCGGTACGGCGTAACCCCAAGCGCGGTTTCTTGTTTGTCAGCCGGGTGCTGGGCAAACATATCCCCATCCCGCCGAGCACAGCCGCAGCGGTGCATACCGAACTGGCTGGAGCATTGCCGCACCTCCAGCGCCCCCACTTTATCGGCCTGGCAGAAACGGCCACCGCGCTGGGGGAAGGGGTTTTCCAGGCCTGGCAGGCCAGTGCCGATGTGTCAGGCACCTTTGGGCACACCACCCGGTATCTGCTGAACCGGGACGTGCTGCTGCGCTTCGACGAGCCGCACTCGCATGCCCCGGCGCACATCCTGTACGACCCCGGCACCCAGGCGCGGGCGGCCCAGGAACTGGTGCTGGTGGACGACGAACTCTCGACCGGGACCACCCTGCAGAACCTGGCCGCTGCCTGGCTGGAGCGCTGCCCAGCCACCCGCCGGGTGGTGATGGTCAGCCTGACCGACTGGTGCCCGCGTCAGGAAGAGATCCGCGCCGCCCTGGGCGTGCCGGTGGATTTCATCTCGCTGCTGGATGGCCGCTTCCAGTTTGCCCCGGCACCGAGCTGGCAGCCACCCCAGCTGCCGCCCGTGACGGGCAACGGGGCCGACAAATCTGCGCTGCTGCCCAGTGGTGGCCCCCGGCTGGGCAGCGGGTGGACGCTGGACCCGGCGCTGGACGCTGCCGGGCTGGGCCTGGAGGCTGGTGGGCAGGTGCTGGTGCTGGGCCAGGGTGAATTTCAGTTCCCCGCTTTCGCGTTGGCCCGGCGGCTGGAGGGAGAAGGGCTGGAGGTGCGCTGGAGCGCCACCACCCGCAGTCCCATCCTGCCCGGTCTGGCCATTCGGCACGCCCTGGAGTTCCCCGACAATGTGAGTGACGGTATTCCCAACTACCTCTACAACGTGGACCCACAGGACTACGCCGACATTCTGGTGACCTATGAGGGCCAGGCGGCTCCGCACCCAGAGCTGCTGCGCCAGCTGGGACCCCACGCCCGCGCCGTGAGGCTGGCATGACCTCGCAGATCGTCGCCTTTGCTGACCTTGACGACACCGTGTTCCAGACCCTCCGCAAGCTGCCGGGGGCCGACTCCGCCCGGCTGACCCCGGCCACGGTCAACACGGCGGGCGAGCCGCACTCGTTCATGACTCCGGCGCAGACGGCCCTGCTGGACCTGCTCGCCGCCGGGAACGTCACGGTCATTCCAGTCACCGGGCGTGACCCGGCGGCCTTTGCGCGGGTGGGGTTGGAGTTTCCTTCCTGGCGGGTGCTGGACCACGGCCTGACCATTCTGGATGCAGCGGGGGAGCCGGAGCAGACCTGGGCCACGCGGGTCAGGGCCGAGCTGGAGCCGCTTCAGGCTGAACTGGGCCGCCTGACCGACTGGCTACGTCCCCAGGCGGCGCAGGCCGGCGCCCGGCTCACCGTACACCACGCCCACGACCTGCCGTTCATGACGGTGCTCAAGCATCCTGAGGCCAGTGCTGAGATTCTGGCCGATTTACAGGATGCCTGGACCGCCGCCCTTCCGGCTGAGGCGGGCCTGACCGTGATCGCCAATGCCAACAATGTCAGCCTGTTGCCCGCCGGACTGGGCAAGGCCGCCGCGGTGCGCTACCTGCGCCAGACTTATTTCCCACAAGCCGCCTTGACCCTGGGCCTGGGCGACTCGGTCTCGGACCTGGGCTTCATGGCCGAGTGTGACTTTGCCCTGACACCGACGGCAGGCCAGCTGATGCGGACGCTGCGCTCGGTGACGTTGCCACAGCGTTAGGTTCCGGCGCCAGAATGACGCAGGATCACTGACAGGGCCACGCTACACTTGGCGGCATGTCCCATATGCAGCTTGTCCAGGAGAACCGCGGAGACGGGATCACGTTCCGCATCCACGCCCTGACCCGCGTCACCCGCTTTTCGCACGGTCAGGACGGCTCGCTGAGTGAAACCCGCGAGATGGACGGACGCTTCACGGTCGAGGCCGAGTTGCAGGGCAGCGGCGTGTTGATCGAGCCGGGTGCCTTTCAGTACAGCGTCGGGCATCTGCAAGCTGGCGTGCAGCAGCAGCAAGAAGGCGGGTTCCTGCGCCGGGCCATGAACGCGGCGGGAACCGGCGAAAGTGCCTTTGCCACCCGCTTCACCGGGCAGGGCCGCATCTTCAGTGAGCCGGTGCGCCGTCACTTCATCATTGCCGAGTCAAGCGGTGACCCCGGCGACGAGATGATTCTGGATGACCACGCCTTTTACATGGCCCAGGACACCATGCGGCTCGGCACCCACACCCACACCAACATTTCCGGTGCGCTGTCGGGCAACGGGCTGCGCCAGCCCAAGCTATCGGGGCGCGGCCTCTTTGTGGTGGAGTCGCCAGTGCCGGTTTCGGAAGTGGAAGTGATTGAGCTCAGCGGCGGCCAGACCCTGACGGTGGACGGTGACATGATGCTGATGTATTCGGCGTCGCTGAATGTGCAGCTGCAGCCGTTGGTGCGCGGCCTGCGCAACGCCAGCCGGACCGGCGAGGGCCTGGTCTTTGTGCTGAGCGGCCAGGGCACCGTGTTCCTGACCCCCACCATGCGCGGCGTGTCCGGAGCTTCGCTGTAAATGCGCTGCACCTTGCCCCCCGAGGATGTGACCGTTTTGCTGGACGAGGCGGCCCCCCGCCTGGTCAGCCTGGAAGAAAAAGAGCGCCTGATCAGTCAGGGGGTGTCCTACGGCGAGCTGCTGAGTGCCGAGGAGGTCCCGTCGGACCTGCAGCGCCGGACCTTCGCGGAGTCACTGGAGCGCTGCGGCCCACGCGTGGCGGCACTGTTGGCGGACCTGGCCGCCGAGCTGTGGCAGCACTACGGTGAACGGGCCGTGCTGGTGTCGCTGGCCCGCGGCGGCACCCCGGTGGGCTGCTCGCTGCGGCGTCTGGCCCGGCGCTGGGGTACCGACTGGCCGCACTACACGGTTTCGATCATCCGGGGCGTGGGCCTAGACAGCGCCGCGCTGAGCCAGATCCGGCAGGCCCATCCAGGCCAGCCGCTGGTCTTTGTGGACGGCTGGACTGGCAAAGGCAGCATTTTCAGCACCCTCAGCCGCAGTCTTCCGCCCGGTTGCCCGCCTACCCTGGCCGTGCTGAGCGACCCAGCCGGTGTGGCAGCGCACGCGGCCACCTTCGACGATCTGCTGTTGCCGCACGCGGCCCTGAACGCCACCGTGTGCGGACTGCTCAGCCGTACGTTCCTGCCCCCGGACGGGGGCGAGGGCCGTCACGCGGTCCGCATTGAGGAGGCGCTGCGTCCCTTTGACCAGACCGGCGAGTATCTGGCTGCACTGGACTCGCTCTGGGAGCCTTTTGCCCAGGCTCCCGCTGCGGCCTCTCGGTCGGCCAGCCCACGTCCAGTGCGCCCGTTTGGGGCCGTCTGGGAACTGGCCCAGGCGCGTGGCGTGACCGATCCCCACCGGGTCAAGCCCAGCGTGGGTGAGGCCACCCGGGTGTTTTTGCGGCGTCGCCCAGCGGGGCTCTGGGTGCGGGACCGACAGGACGCCGATGTGGCACACCTGCTGGTCATGGCGGACGAGGCAGGCGTGGACGTGACCGAAGTGCCGCAGCTGCCCTACCGCGCCGCCGCCCTGATCGGCGCCGGGGAGGGCGAATGAACGTGCCTGATCTGCGCCCAGTGCCTCAGCCCTGGCATCTGGGAGCCAGCATGTATACCCCCGCCACCCATCCGGACCTGTACGCTGTGGGTACCGGGCGCTATCCGGGGCTGACCAGCGTCATCTTCTGTACCGAGGATGCGGTGCGCGCTGAGGATGTCCCGGCAGCGCTGCGCCAACTGGAAGTGGTGCTGCCGCGTCTGGCTGGTCAGCCGGGGCCGCTGCGGTTCGTGCGGGTGCGCTCACCCCAGGTGCTGGCGGCGCTGCTCACCTTCGACCTGAGTGCCCTGGACGGCCTGGTCCTGCCCAAGATTCACGCCGGAAACCTGCCGGAGTACATGGAAGTCCTGCACCGCTCCCCTTATGCCCGGCTTGGTGTGATGCCCACCCTGGAAACTCCAGAGACCTTCAGTGCCCGCGAGATGATCCGGCTGCGCGACCTGCTGCTCTCGGAGGGCTGGGCCGAGCAGACCGTGACCCTGCGGATCGGCGGCAACGACCTGATGAGTGCACTGGGGGTCCGGCGGCGGCCGGGGCAGACCCTCTATGAGGGACCACTGGCCACCACCATCGGTCAGCTGGTGGGGACCTTCCGCCCATATGGCCTTTCGCTGTCCAGTCCTGTGTACGAGGTGTTCAGTGACCTGGAGACACTGGCCCGCGAGATTCAGCAGGGCCTGGATTACGGCCTGACGGGCAAGACCATCGTCCATCCGACGCAGCTGCGGACCGTGCTGGACGGGTTTCAGGTGGGCCGCAGCGATTATGCCGAGGCCCAGGCCATCTTGCGGGAGGACGCCCCGGCGGTGTTTCAGCTGAACGGGCGGATGTGCGAACCGACCACCCACCGTCACTGGGCTGAGCAGGTTCTGCTGCGCGCTGAGCTGTACGGTGTCATGCCCCAGTTTCACAGTACCGAGAGAGCAGGCACCGAGACCGGCTGAACGGGGCAGGCCGGACGCCGGGCCTCTATCCTGGGTGGACCGCTGCACGTTCCAGACATTCCAGGAGGTGACCGCATGAATGAAGATCAGAAGCAGGTGTACCGCATGGTACAGGGCAGCCGTGAGCGGGTGTTCCGCTGGTTGGAATCATTGCCACCGGGCGTGCTGACGCAGCAGCACCCGGATTTCGCCTATGGAAGTCTGCGCAACATTCACGCCCATGTGGCCGACTGCTACTGCAACTGGCTGAGCCGCGGTGGCGTGGCCCTGGCTGCCAGGACCGCCTCCGCGGCCGAAGAGCTGCCTGACGTCACTGCCCTGCGTTCTGCCTTTGCAGAGGTGGACCGCCTGATGGAGCAGGCTTTCGGGGAATTCACCGACCTGGACACCCCGCTGGAGATCATGTGGCGCTGCCAACCCCTGAAGGTCACCTGCCGCTGGCTGCTGATGCATCCGCTCACGCACGAGTTCCACCACAAGGGTCAGATGCTGGCGCTGGGCCGCGTGCTGGGCCATCCGTACCCGCCGGGGCCAGACACGGATCTGCTGCTTCCGTTCGAGACGCCCTGAATTCCCTGGCAACCTATGGCATGAGCAGAAAAGAGAGGTTGCGCAGATTCCACAGGTTCTGGGCATTCTGGCGGCCAACCCCACCGCGCAGCTGGCGCTGGGAACCCCCAACACTGCAGAGAGCCTGCTCAAATTCATCTGGCTGGGCATGACCCACATCTGGGCTGGACCATCTGCCGCTTCTGTGCACCCTGCTGCTGACCTCGGTGCTGGTGTGCTGGTCTACCGCCAGGGCCGCTGCTAGTCGGTGGGCACTTTCCGTGAAGTCCTGCTCAGCTGATGAAAAGTTGTTGCTATTGAGCGTGGGAAAGCGTCAAGGCCTTTTTTTCCGATGCCTAGCAATTGTGCCGAGCATCCCATTGATACAGAACTGCGGTGATGCAGAGATGTATTCTATAGCGTGCTGGAAGCATGACTGCGTAGCTGCGCTTTTTTCCCGCCTGAGGAGATACCATGGAAGTCACGATCGTCAATGACCACCGTTTTCATATGGATGCACAGGGCCGGATTTGGACCAGCACCAATCACGATTATTCCTTCTGGCAGCGCTATCTGGTGGCGTTTGGGAAGGTAAATGTCACTGCTCGCTGTGATCAAGTCGGGCAGCCTCAACCTGGATGGTTACGTGCAGATGGCCCTGGCGTGAGTTTTACGCCTCTGGTGAAATACATCGGGCCACAGCAGTTTTTGCAGAAGCTACCTGCACTGTTTATACAGGTGTTGGGAAATGTGCGCCGCAGTCGAATGCTGGTGTTCCGCTCTACCAGCATCCTGCTGTTCGCTTACTACGCTGCGTTGCAGTTGTCTCCGCGTCCTTACGCCATGGAACTTATCGGTGACCCTGACGATCTCTTTCAGCGAGGACAGGTCGGAGGCCGCTTGGGGAAAGTATTTGGTCCAGCTCTGGTCTGGGTCATGCGCCAGCTGGCCTGGAATTCACGCGGGAACTTATATGTCACTCGGCATTTTTTGCAACAGAAGTACCCACACCGCTTTAAACGTGAATTCGGTATCTCCGATGTGATGCTGGACACCGGTGCGTTCAGTGAACACCGGTCCTTTCATCAAGGGACACTGTCCTGCATTATGGTGGGCAACTTGGCTCAGCCCTATAAAGGTGTAGATGTCGCGATCCACGCTGTGCACAAAGTCAGCCGCCACCGTCCTATTCGCCTTACGATCATTGGTGACGGTCAGCTCAGGGCAGGTTACGAGCAATTGGCCCGCGACTTGGGGATTGCCGAGCAGGTACATTTTTTGGGAAGCGTTCCTTCAGGCCAGGGGGTCCGTCACCACATGCAGCAGGCAGATTTGTTTCTGATGACTTCGCGCGCCGAAGGGCTCCCGCGTGCCATGCTGGAAGCCATGGCGGTAGGCCTCCCGGTGATATCGACTGCGGTGGGTGGGATTCCCGAACTGATAGACGACCGTTACCTGACAGATATGGACGACGCAGACCAGTTGGCTGCCCAGCTGCTGCTTGTGACTCCTGAAGAGTTGCAGGCCATGTCCCAGCAGAATTACAAAAAAGCGCTGGAATATGGTGACGCTCTGCTTGACCGCCAGCGTCTGACCTACTTCACCTTTTTGCGCACAGAAGCGCAGGCGGCCGGGTAAGACCACCCGGCCACCTGCCGTGGGATGAGATCCAGATCAGCAGATCACTGCACTTCGTACCACTGTGCACCCAGCGGAGCCAGTTTGCCCTGTACCTGTGCGCCACTGGCCTGCAGTGTGGTCGTGCGTCCAGCAAATAGAGGACGTAGGCCCCTGGCCTTGGCGGGAAGCTGAATCTTCACATTCTGTGCCGCTTGCGCTTCCAGACTGACGACCTGCAGGTAACGCCGTCCTCCATAAGACCACAGGTGGGCCAGGGCCCGGCCGCCGGCTGATACGACTGGCAGCGCTTGGCGTTGTCCGTTGGTCAGGAAAGGGGCCAAGACCTTCACTTCGGAGGCCAGTGTCTTAAGTTCTGCGTGGAGTTGGGAATGCTGACTCAAGTCGTTGGTGTAATCAAGGTAGGTGTAGTACAAGATGCCCTTGACTCCAGCTGCCAGCGCCTGATTGGTCATGCTGTTCAGCTCAACAGGGGTAGGGTAACGTCCATTTGGCCAGCGGAAGCTTTGCAGGTTGGCGATCGGCATGGTGCCTTTGGCCTTTGACTGCTCTACAAGCTTGCTCATGACGGGGAAGACGACATCCAGCCCGTCACCTCCATCCACTGGGTAACTCTGGTTTCCAATGGCATCTACGCGGCCAAAGTAGTCTCTGTACGCATAACTGTTGTAAAAAGGGATGGCCATACTGGTATAGGTCAGATGGTTGGGATCAAGTCGCTTGATCTGCTCCCCGCGGCTCTGGAGTTCTGAGGGCGTCACCAAGTTGTGACAGTCGTCGGAAACCAGCCAGCCCAACAAGGCCGGATGGCTTTTCAGTGCCACGATCGCCTGGTCACTATGGTCTTCGGCCACCAGCCGCACACCACGCTTCTGGGCCGTATCCAGAAGCTGCCGGAAGCTCTCCACGTCGGTATCGGCGCCTAGCATTGAAGCGTGAACGGTATTGAATCCCAGGTCCGCAATCGCCTGAAGGTCACGCAGACGCCGCGCACTGTCACCCGCCCAAGAAACGTGGTAAAAGCCCATCGGGAAATTGGCCTGCCCGTTCACCAGCAAGGTGCCGTCGGTGCGGACTTGGGTCACGCTGCCACCTTGCTTGGCAGGACGGCCTGGCTGGAGTGCTTGTGCATTTGCGGTGGGAACAGCGTCAGCAGCAGGGTCGGTGGGCAGAACAGCATTCGAGCATCCGGAAGCCAGCATGCTCAACATGCAGGCCATAACAGCAAATTTTTTCATTAAGCTTCCTTCGGTAACCCGGCCAGCTTCAGTCGTCAAGCAGAAGCTCCGTTGGCTTTGCGTCCTCTCTTCGCAGAGAGTTTGCCTTTATCGAGAAGTAAAAATGTTTGGCGGTCTGAATCGGACAGGGGGAGTCCCCACATCCTGATTCATGACCTAGAGTAAAAGTTTTCTTATGACATAACTCATACAGGGGTCGTTAGTCGCTAAAGACTGTCTGGAGCGCTGTTTTCGACTCTATTCAGCGCACTTGAACCACTGTAACTTCCAGGGGGCGCAGTGTCCCACTTACCTGCGGTCCTGTACGGTGCAGGGCTGAAGTGCTGTCACCTACCATGTCCCAGATTTGCGGCGCTTCCGGTAAGGTCACGTTGACGGTTTGTTTCTGCTGACGGCTGGTGTTGAGTGCGACCAGGTAGCCCTGCATTTCACCGTTGTGGCCCTCGCCACTGAGGTAGGCGGCCAGCGGTCCTCCGGGATCCTCCTGCAAGATGGTGAATTTGCCGTTCAGCAGGAGAGGTGAGAGCAGGGCCACTTCCTGGGCAATGTCACGCAGGGCACGCCAGAGAACGGGTTCAGAGATCAGGTCGACCTCCTGGGAACGGTAGGCGTAGTAGACGATGCCTTTGACCCCGGCCATCAGGGCCTGGTACGTCATGTTGCGCACCTCTGCTGGATTCGGTGGGTCCTGGCGGTTGGTCCAGGCGAAGCTTTGCAGCGTGGCAATCGGGACCCTGCCGTTGACCTGAGCGCTTGTCACGGTGCTGCGCATGACCTGGTAGGTCACGGCGATGTTGTCCATGCCTACGGGATAACTCTGATTACCGATCAAGTCCGCCGTACCGAAATAGTCGGTTTCTGGCCGATCATTGGCCACCACCAGGCTCAAGTAGGTGAGCTTGTCCGGATAGCTGGCCTTGAACTCGGCGTTCTTCTCTGAGACCTGCTGCGGCGTCAGTTGATCGTTCGCGTCGTCGGCTACCTTGAATCCCAGCAAGGCGGGATGCTGTTTGATGCGCTCACGCATGTCGGAAGCCATACCAAATGGGATGACGAATACCCCTTCTTCACGCGCAAAGTCCAGGGTCGAACCGAAACTGGAACTGTCGTCGTCATTGATCAGGTCCGTGATCATCAGGTTGAAACCAGCGTGTGACAGCTGTCCTAGAGCACGCAAGCGGTCTTCTGGCGTGCCTTGGCGTGCCCAGGAGATGTGGTAAAATCCCAGCGGAAAAAAAGGCTGGTCGTTGATGAGCAGGGTGCCGTCTGGTCGTCTCTGCGCGTGGGTGGCTTCAGCCGTGTGAAGGCGGCCATCTGGGGCCAGCAACTGCGGGCCAAGATGGGGGAAATGTAGAGCAGGTACCAATTGGCAACTGGTCAAGGTGAAGGCGGTGAAGATCAGCCCCCAGCGAGCCAGGTTGGAACGACAGCGGGGCCTGTTCATTCCCTGAATATAAAAAGGTCAAATGAGGTATGACCGAGTCCCTTCTCATGCTCACTGCTGGCTGCTACCGATTGCCTATAGTAGTTTGCGATCTGATTGCCATTGGGTTATCTCTGACCGGAGCCAAGGAAGGGCGTTGATGAAAATTACTTTTGTAGTTACTGTGCCCGACAGCTTGGCCTTTTTTAGTGAACACCTGCGGCATTGGAAGGGCCGACAAGCTGACCAGGGGGACCACGCAGAAGTGCTGACCTCGCCCGGTCCAGCAGAATTCTTGCAGTTGGCTCTGAAGCACGGCATACCTGTCCGTCAGGTACCGATGGAACGTGAGATTCGGCCCCTGCGGGATCTGTATTCTCTGTGGCAGCTGTGCGCCGAGTTGCGGCGTGACCGGCCCGATCTGATTCATATTGGCACTCCCAAAGCGGCGCTGTTGGCTGGGATGGCCGCAGTGCTGACCCGGGTGCCGGGGCGCATTTACACCATGCATGGTCTGCGGGCTGAGACCACCCAGGGCCCCAAACGGGCACTGTTGTTGCTGGCCGAGCGGGTGGCGGTCGCCTGTGCCCATGAGGTGGTGCTGCCCAGCCACAGCCTGCATGCTTATGTCCGCAGTCTGGGGCTGCTTCCCCCTCACAAGGGCCGGGTTCTGGGCAGCGGCAGCTTCAGTGGAATCCGGTCCCATGAGGTGTCATTGCCGACCGCCGAGCGGCTGCGGCGTGACCTTGGTCTTCATTCGCAGGGTCCGGTCATCGGGTTCGTAGGCCGACTTGTCCGTGACAAGGGCGTGGCCGAACTGTGCCGTGCCTTCGCTGAGGTGCAGCGGCACTACCCCGCAGCTCAGCTGCTGCTGCTGGGGCAGTTTGAGGAGGGTGATCCCCTCGATGAAGCCACCCGGCAGTTTATTCAGCAGCAGCCGGGGGTGATCTGGGGAGGCTATGTGTTCAATGTCCGTGACCATTACCCCCTGATGGATGTCTTCGCGCTTCCCACCTACCGTGAAGGATTTCCAACTGTCTCCCTGGAAGCAGCGGCCAGTGGCTTGGCGGTGATTTCCACCACAGCGACTGGAGCCCGTGACGCAGTCCAGCCCGGTGAGACTGGTTGGCAGGTTCCGCCCGGCGATGTGCCGGCCCTGACCCTTGCCCTCTTGGAAGCCCTGGATGACCCGGTGGAACGTAGACGGCGTGGGAGCAACGCTCAGGCCTGGGTGCAGAGTGAATTCAGTCCGGAAACGGTGATGCGTCACTGGGACGAGCTGTATGAGGAGGTGTTGGCACGTGCGCAGGCAAGGCGGAGGGTGAGAGGGAAAGTGGGTTGGACTGCCGCTGCACTGGGCAGTCTGGCACTCACGGCTCTGACGGTCCGTACCCAGTTCTCATGCCCGCGTCAATGAGCTCAGCGGGTTGTTTCGGTCCAGAGGGAGTTTGTTTTGAGTGCTGATAAGCCTCTGAGCCTTAAAGGCGGCATGATCTGGACCGTTATTGGTCAGGGCATTTATTCTGCGTCACAGTGGGCGGCAGTGATTCTGCTGGCACAGGTGGGTGGGCAAGTCGATGTCGGGTTGTATGCCCTGGGTCTGGCGCTGACGGCTCCGCTGTTTTTGTTTTTGGGATTGCAACTTCGTTCAGTGCAGGCCACCGATATTCAGGGTGATTTCAGCTTCAGCAATTATTTTTCACTGCGCCTGCCACTGATGGGTGCTGGCCTGCTGATCACGGCCGGGCTGGCCTTTTTGTATCCTCATGCCAGTGGCGCAGTCTGGTGGTTGGGGGTTGCCAAGGCCCTTGAGGGCATCAGTGAAGTGATGTACGGCCTGATGCAGCGTCAGCATAGGCTGGACTGGACCGCGCAGTCCACCCTGCTGCGGGGCGTGCTGGGGCTCGGACTGCTGGCTGCTGCTTATCTGCTGACCCAGAATCTCACCCTGGCCGCACTGGGCTTGGCTGTGGCTGCGCTCCTGACCCTGGTGCTGTTCGACTGGCCGCGTGCCCGCCGTTTAGAGCCGGCACGCTGGTGGCAACCTGGCCCTCAGCCGGCACTGATCCGTTTGACGTTGCCACTGGGAATGGTGATAGCGCTGGTGTCACTGAGTACCAACTTGCCACGCCTGGTCACCGAGTACGTTCTGGGCAGCGCCGCACTGGGAATCTATGCCACGCTGAGTTATGTCGGTGTGATTGGTAGCGTCCTGATTGTGGCACTGGGGACGTCCCTGACCACTCGCCTCTCACAGCTGTATGCCCACAATGATCGCCGTTCCTTTCTCAAGCTGTCGGGGCTGCTCTTCGCTGGCGCAGGAGGGATCGGTCTCCTGCTGGTCTTGACGAGTGGGCTGGCCGGCGAGCCACTGATTCACCTGCTGTATGGCGCGGAATTTGCCGCCGAGCCAGGGCTCTTTTTCTGGCTTTGCGTGGCCGCAGCGGTCGGCTACCTCGCTTCGGCACTGGGATTCGCCATGACCGCAGCTCGCCAGTTCAGTGAACAGTTGCCGCTGTTTGTAGCCGTGACCGCCGTTCTGATCTTGGCCTGCGCCTGGTTTATTCCGCACCGTGGCCTGCTGGGGGTGGCCTGGGCCACGCTGCTGGGCGCGGTCACGCAATTGGTCGGCAGTGCGTTTATCCTGCGCCGCGCTCTGCGCGCTCCTCCTGTACGGGCTGCCAAGTCAGATGGCCGATCCTGAGCCGTTTATACTGAACTGGTATGCGCCGCAGATGGTGGGTTGGGCTCCTGACCGTGCTTGTTGTGATTGCTGGCAGCCTGGCTGCGCAGCACCGCAGTGTCCAGCAAGCGGGAGCCGAGGTTCATCAAGAGCTGGACGGTGATGGTTTCCCGCCCTTCCCAGGCGTGCTGGACGATCCGATCTTCGCAGACCTGTCTCCGCCTGCCCCGAATCAGCCCACTTCGCTGGGAAGATATGTTCCTCCTCCCTCCGGGTCTGGTGCGGAGCAATCTGCGTCAGTAGACCCGGAGGGAAATGGCGCAGTGCCCAATGCGCCTGCGACTGCCGGGCGAACCCTGGCTCCTACGGTCTTTCTGGAGCGGATCCAGACAGACGCCAAGATCCGCATCCTGCTTATCGGTAATGATGAGCTTCAGCTGGGCGAGGGCCGCGCAGATGTTCTTGTCGTTCTCACGTTTGATCCGGTGGCGCAGATGTTGACATTTCTCAGCGTGCCACGCGACACCCGTACCCTCATTCCAGACTACGGAGTGAACAAGATCAATGCTGCTTATGCGTTTGGAGGGGCCACCCGGCAGACCTTGGCGGTCGAACGGTTCTTGGGTTTACCCATGGATAAATTTGTCGAAATCAGTATGACTGGTTTTGAGAGAAGCATTGATCTGGTCGGGGGAGTGACGGTGAATCCCCCGTTCGCTTTTGAACTGGACGGCCAGATGTTTCAACCCGGAGAGATCCGGCTGAACGGCACACAGGCACTGGCTTACATTCGAATGCGCAAAGAGGACCCGCACGGTGACCTTGGTCGCAACAGCCGGCAACAGGAGGTGCTTCGCAGCCTGATCGCAGAACTCAGCCAGCGTTCGCCTGATGAACTCAATCAGTTGCTCCAGCAGCTGCAGCAGGAAGTCAGAACCAACTTCTCTCCGTCAGAGGTTCTGGAACTGCGGGTACAGCACGCCTATGCCGTGGACCATCAGACGGTGCTTGAAGTGGCTGGTACCCATCAGAAGATAGATGGCCTGTGGTACTACGTGGTCAGTGATCAGGAGCGTCAGCGCCTTCATCTGTCCCTGCGCTAAAGATTGCCGCTGAGATGGATCCACTATTCTGGCTCCCAGTGATGCACTTTCCTTCATCTCAGGAGCAGACGGGGCCAGTACGGGTGTTGCATGTCACCGGTAATCTGGACCGTGGCGGGGTAGAGAGTTGGTTGGTCAACTTATTTCGGCGGATTCCACGTCAGGAGACCGAAATGAACGTCTTCCTGGCCGCCTCCCCGCCCGTGACAGGAGAGCACGAGCCTGAGATTCGGCGGCTGGGAGCTCACGTTGTTCACCCGCCTGCAACGTCGCACCTCCCAGCTTTTTTGTGGGCTTACTGGCGCGAACTGCGCCGCCTCCAATATGACGTGGTCCACGTTCACGTTCACCACTTCAGCGGCGTGATTGTCCTCTTGGCCCGGTTGGCCGGCGTGCCGGTGCGGGTGGTGACCAGTCACAGCAATACGCTCCAGGTGGATCGGACAGTTAGGCCCACCCGGCGTCTGTATCTGTTCTTCATGGCACTGGCCCTCAATCTGGGCGTGACCCACCGCACCGCGGTCAGTCAGTCGGCGGCCCAGTCCCTTTTCGGTCGCCACTGGCGCTCGGCACAGATCATTGATTTGGGTGTTGACTTGGACGCTTTTGCGCAGCCACGGCAGACGCAGATCATACGCCGTTCCCTGGGCCTGGAAGAAGGCATTCCTGTCCTGGGGTGCGTGGCCCAGATGAGGCCCGAGAAGAACCTCCCCTTCTTGCTGGAGATTTTGCAGGAATTTCACCGCCAGCATGGCGCGGCTTATCTGTTGCTGGTGGGGGATGGACCACAGCGCCAGGTGATTGAGCAGGAGGTGAGCCGCCTCAAGCTGCAACACTGGGTCTGCCTGACCGGCTCGCGCCCAGATGTTCCGGAAATGCTGTGGGCCATGGATGTCTTCTTGCTGGCCTCCGAGTTTGAGGGACTGAGTCTGTCGCTGATTGAGGCGCAGATGGCTGGACTCCCTGGCGTGGTTTCAGACACCGTTCCTATTCTTTCTGGTGATGAGCGTTTTCCGCTGGTTGACGTTTGGAAACTGCCCCTGTCAGCGTCGGCACGGGCCTGGGCCGACGCGTCAGCCCAGGCGCTGGCCCGAGGACGCCACCCCGCTCCACAGTTTGCTTTTGACATTGGGCAGACTTCGCGGCAGCTGGCCGAATTTTACCGGCGTGTTACGGCGCAGGCACGCTCATGACTCTAAGCTGGTCGGGCAAGCATCAGCCGCCACTGGGCCAGCATTCGTTTGCCCGCAGAGCAGAGCGGCTGGTGGGATTCCTTCTGACGGTGTATATCGCGGTTCAGGGCTTTGGCCTTCCAGTGCTGGGGTTTGGCCCCTGGCCCCTGTGGCAGACCCTGGCGGATCTCAGCTTCTGGGCGGCCTTGATCACGGCCGTCCTTTATTCGGCGCCGGTACGCCAGGACTTGCAGCTTCTTTGGAAAGGGATCCTGCTGATCTTTGGACTCTCGGCGCTGTCCTTGGTGCTTCTTTTCATCATGCAAGATGGTCACTTGGACGTCGCCCTCCCATTCGGGATCTTTCAAGTTTACAAACTCTTTCAGTTAACCGCGATGTTCTGGATTGTTTCACGGCTGTCTCTCAGCGCTGGATTACTCCGTACCTGGGGCCGAGTGGCCACCGCTGGCTTTCTATTTACCGCTGCTACCGTCACTTGGACTTATTTTTCGCCGTTCTTGCCAAAGCTGCTGGGCCAGATTCTTCCCGGCAGCGGTGTACCTGGGCTCTGGGATTTTTACTATCAATCGTATGACCCGGGGCTGGGCACGCTGAGTTATAACCACGGCTTCGTCGCTTCCATGCTCCTGCTGCAAGGAGCGTTCGCCATGTTGATGCGCGCCGACCGCAGCAACTCATGGCTGCTTTTGCTGGTGGTGTTGACCTGTTTTCTCAGCGGCGCCCGCGCCGGTTTGGTTGGCGCAGTCGTCTTCGTCCTCCTTGAAGGTATCCGTACGCCGCTTCGTTCCACGCTGATGATACTCCTGGTCGGTCTTGGAGGCGTTTTCGCGCTGCCCTATTTGCAGACGGATTTGGATAAGATCATCGCCCGTCAGTCCACCATTCTGGAAGCGGGCAATACCGAGAACCTCGCTGGCCGGGCTGAAATCTGGCAATCCTACCTGCGCAGCTTGCTGGATGAACCAGTCCGGCTGCTACTGGGCAGCGGTATGGGGTCTGGCATCGGCAATCATGGAGTCAATGCCCACATGATGGTGCTGCAGGTACTTTATGACACGGGTTTGGCGGGTCTGAGTGTCATGGTGCTGTTTTTTGGTGTCCTCATGTCACAGCTGCACAGGTTGCGTCAGCGGCGGGCCAGCATGGCACTGAACCTCCTGATCAGTCTCTGGATTACTACGGTTGCCACAGAAACACTCTTTCCAAATCCCGCCTTTGGCAGTTTTCTGCCTATGTTGACACTGGTCATGATTGTGGCTCTGACACCGCTGGCGACGGGGCATCCTCAGCCTCCGTTCAGGAAAGAAGATTGAGCGTCCGTGCCACGTGGATGTTTTTTGAGGCTTCCCGTTGCGGTAGAGGCCCTGCCTCCATCAAGCTGAAATGCCCGAGAAAAGGGTGAAGGCTTGTGGGCCGAATGCAATCCCTCCCACCTATAGCAAATGTCATCACGCCGATGCTGAGGGTTCTACGGCTTCCCCTGTTTTCTGAAAGGATGTAATCCATCATCTCCACGCCACTGCCCATCACCGACGCTCTGGGACGGCCCCTGCGCGACCTGCGAATCTCGGTGACCGACCGCTGTAACCTGCGCTGCACCTACTGCATGCCAGCCGAGATCTTCGGCCCCGATTACGCCTTTTTGCCGCAGAGCGAGCTGCTGTCCTTTGAGGAGATCAGCCGCGTCAGCCGTCTGCTGGTGGGGTTAGGGGTGCAAAAACTGCGCCTGACCGGCGGCGAGCCGCTGCTGCGCCGTGACCTGCCCACACTGGTCGCAGCACTGGTGGAGATCAGCGGTGTGCAGGACCTGGCCATGACCACCAACGGGCTGCTGCTGCCCCGCTTTGCGGCAGACCTCAAGGCGGCAGGCTTGCAGCGCGTCACGGTCAGCCTGGATGCGCTGGACGCTGAGACTTTTGGGCAGATGAACGGCCTGGGGGTGTCGCCGGAGCGGGTGCTGGCCGGAATAGACGCGGCCCTGAGTGCGGGCCTGGGCGTCAAGCTGAATACGGTGGTCAAGCGGGGTGTAAACGACGCGGCCCTGGCCGAGTTCTGGCGCGAACTGCGTGGTAAAGCGGTGGTGCGCTTTATCGAGTTCATGGACGTGGGCAATCACAACGGCTGGAATCTGGAGAGTGTGGTGCCGTCTGCCGAAGTCATTGAGCGTCTGGCCGGGAATGACCTGACCTTCACCCCGCTGCCGCCGCGCCATCCCGGCGAGGTGGCGACCCGCTTCCGGTCCAGCGACGGCTTTGAAGTGGGCGCGATTTCCAGCGTCACCGCGCCCTTTTGCGGCAACTGCTCGCGGCTGCGGCTTTCGGCCACCGGCAGTCTCTATACCTGCTTGTTCGCGACCCAGGGCTACGGTCTCAAGGAGCCGCTGCGGGCCGGGGAAACGGACGCCCAGTTGCTGGAGCGCTTACAGGGGCTATGGCAAGCCCGCCGGGACCGCTACTCCGAGGAGCGCGGCGAGGTGACCCGCAGCAGCAAGATCGAGATGAGCTTCATCGGCGGTTAGAGGCTGCCTCGGAAAATCACGGCGACGCATCCGTCACCGAGGTTTCATATGGGCCGACTGGCACAGCTCTGCAGGAGAGAGAGTAGACGCGGACATTCCTGGGCAGCTCACCCTATTTTCCGGATGACCTCAAGGCGTTGAGGCAGCGGAGCTGATACCTTAGTAGCCTGATCAAGTTTATAAATTAGCCCTCTTTACATGACGCGCCTCCCTACTTTTTAAAGGAGGCTTGATGGACTACAGTGCAGCCATGAATAACGAACAGAGTGTTGTCAGCCGCTGTGACGCCGTCACCTGCCGTTTCAACCGTGACCAGAACTGTACCGCCGGACAGATTGAGGTCAGCCTGAGCGCCGATCAGGCCCGCTGCCTGACCTTCTCGCCCGCTCAGGATGCCTCTGCCGAGAGTGACCGCCCTGGTCAGGGCCAGTAAGTTCCAGTTCACTTGCCCCGCCACCTCCGGGTGGTGGGCTTTTTTGTGAACTGTCCTGCAATGGCAGAAGCGGGCTGTGCTTTAATCCTGACCAAAGGATTCAAGTTAATGCCCACCCTCCACAGTACCCCGGCCCCCACCCAAGCCCCGAATGACGAACAGCGCTGCCAGCAACTGGCCGCTGAGGCCGTGCTGGCCACACTGTGTGGCCGTGCCCCAGCGCGGGTGCAGCAGGTCAGTCTGGTGGACGGTATTCGCTACGGCCTGGCGCCCGATCCGGCGGCGCTGGCACTGAACCGGGGACTGATGGAAGATCTGGTGATGGTGGGGCTGGCAGGAACGGTGGCCCTGGAACTGGCGGGGTATGAGTGGCCCGACTTGGCATTGGCTGAAGCGGCGGCGCTGGAACTGCTCCGGCGCAGTCTGAGTGATCCCGGCGAACAGGCGGTGGCCGCTGCGTATCTGCAGGTGCTGCGGGCCAGAACCGCGGCCACGCTGCGCCGCAGCTGGACCGAGGTACAGGTGGTGGCCGCCGGGCTGCTGGAACACGGCGAACTGGGCGCTGAGGAACTGGGTCACCGTATTTCCTGTGCCCAGCACCTGCGTGGCAAGACGCTGAACTGACTCCTGGCCCTGATGGGTCAACGCTCAAGATTTCGTCAGGTCAGCGGTGACACGCCGCCTTATGCTGAAGCATGAACCCCTTTGCCCGCGGCTGGCTTTCTCTGACTGTTTTGCTGGCCGTGTGGCCGACCACGGCGCTGGCTGACCGCGCCGCCGCGCCACTTCCGCTCTACGCCACGCCGGACCTGAGCGGTGCCCCGGTGCTGACCCTCCCCGCCGGCAAGGCCTTGGTCGCGCTGGGCGAATACCGGCAGTACACCCGGCCTGCTGTGGTGGCCGTGCCCTACGGTCAGCAGGTGTATTACGCCCGCAGCGGCCTGATCAGTTCGGAGGGGCAGGGCATCGCCGTGGTGTCTCCAGTCGGTGGCGCCTACACCACAACCCCACAGCCTGCGGGGCAGCCGATCAGGTTGCTGGTGGGGGGCGGAGAAGCGGGGCGCTCCCTGGGCCGCCTAGAACTGCGGGTCCTGCCCCTGGGCCGCTGGGATACCGCTGAAGGGGTGTCCCGGTATCAGGCCACAGGGGGGGTGCTCCACCGGATACCGGTCGTGCCGCGTCCCAGCTCCATAGATGGCCTAGCGCCCATTCAGTTGCCAGCGTTGCCGCCAGGGGCGTATCTGGTCACTGCTTCCCAGGCGGGAGCCACCACGGGCGTACAGGGCGCCGAGGTGCTGATCGTCACCAGTCTGAACCTGATGGCGACCGTGCTGCCGAACGCCGTGCAGGTATACGCCATGCATGCCGTGACCGGGCAGCCGCTGCCGGGGACGCGGGTCAAGGCCAGTGCCTGGCGCCGGATAGACGATCCCACATCCTGGCGCTGGGAAAAGGTCCGCGACCTCCCAGCCGTGACCACCGATGCCCAGGGCCGGGCGACCTTTCCAGTGCGTGACGGTGAAGCGCTGCAGCTGAATGCTGAGGTGCAGATCGCGGGTCAATCTCACCGCGCCGACCTTGACCTGTCCAGCTGGGGCGTGGGAGTGTCCGAGCGGGCCCGGGCTTTTCTTCAGACTTCCAAGCCGGTGTACCGTCCCGGTGAAACCCTCGAAGGCCTGGCGGTGGTGCGCCGCTTGGTGAACGGCGAGCGCCAGCCCTACAGTGGTCCGGTCACCGTGCGGCTGACGCGGGGCTGGGGCGGCAATGAACTCTACTCGGTGTCGGCCCAGGCCGATGCGCAGGGATTGGTGCGCTTCGAGATGCCACTGGCCAGTGAGATAAGAACCGGCGATTACGAGGTCGAGGTCGAAGTGCCCACCCCGCCCACCGCCGAGAACCCGCAGCCGGACCCCAGCGTCAGCCGCCTGCCGGTGCGGGTACAGGCCTTCGTCAAGCCGCAGTTCACCCTGGACGCGCAGGCCTCCACCCAGCTGATCGCCGGAGAACCGCTGCCCCTGAACCTGAGCGCCGACCTGTACGCCGGCGGCCCCGCGCAGGTCCAGGCCGAGATCTTTCTGGACCTGATGGGTCAGCAAAGCAACCTGAACCCGCAGGGGCAGGACGATCCCCTGGCCGAACTGCGGCAGGAAACCCAGAGCGCCGCATGGTGGTCCGGTAGTGACTACTCGTATCTGGACCGTAAGCCTGCCCTGACTCGCTCTGTGGACGGCCGGGCAAGCTTCAGCCTGCCCACGTCGGCGCTCAAGAATGCGCCCCAGGCTGCCCGGATCATTGTGCGCGCCAAGGATGAATACGGCCGGGACGTGTACGCCGAGCATTGGCTCACGCTGTACCCTGCCGGGATACGGCTGGTGCTACAGGACTGGGCTGAGCAGGTGGGGGACCGCGTCGCGGCGGCAGTGCAGGTGCGCTCCGTGACGGGAGACCAGCCGCAGGCGGGACGGCGCGTGCAGGCGCAGCTGATTCGTACCTTTTATGTGGAGGGCCAGCAGCGCACCGAAGTCGCGGCTGAGCAAACCCTGACCAGCGACGCCGCAGGCTGGGTACGCCCCAGCTTTGCCTTGCCGCGGGACGGCAGCTACACCATCAAGCTGAGCGCCCAGGACGCCAGCGGCCGCCAGGTGACCGGCGAGTTGTGGGCCGGCCAGCGTGGGGCGGCGTATGTTTACGCGCCTCCGCAGCGGTACCAGGCCGAGCTGGTGGCTCAGCCCCTGCCACGGCACCCCGGCGAGCAGGTACGCGCCGAACTGAAGACCAATCTGCCCGCCGGAACACCGCTGCTGCTGGAAATTGCCGCCGAGGACCGCCTGATCCGCCAGCCGCTGACGGTACGTGGGCCAGTGACGCCGATTGCGGTTCCGCTGGACGCTGCCTCCACACCAGGGGTGAGGCTGGACGTGACCACCACCTATCAGGGCGAGGTGGTGCGGGCCTCCACGGCGGTGCTGCCCGTAGTGCGTGACGACCGCCGCGTAGAGATCCGCGTGACCGGGCCGTCCGGGAAGCTGCGCCCTGGCGAGCGGGTCACCCTGGATGTGGAAACCGTGCAGAGTGGTCAGCCCCAGCCAGCGCTGGTCACGCTGAATGCCGTGCAGGAAGCTCTTTATGCCGTGGCCGAAGATCCGGCACCAGATCCCTGGCGGCTGTTCTGGGGTGTCACCTCACCCCAGGCTTGGCAGGTCACCTCCTACGATCTGCCGCCCGATGGCCGTGGGGGCGGCGGTGCTGGCGGTGACGGCGCGCCTCTGCGCAGCGATCTGCGCGAATTGGCCCTGTTCGACACGGTCCAGACCGGTGCAGATGGACGCGCCCAGGTGACGTTTACCCTGCCCGAAGCCTTAGGTGAGTACCGCGTCAGCGCCCGCGCCTTCAGCGGGCAAACAGCGGTGGGGCAGACCCGCAGTGAACTGACAGTGGGGCTGCCCTATGCGGTGCGCCTGTCGCGGCCCCGCGTCTTGACGGCGGGGGACCGGGGTATGGCTTACCTTAGTGTGCAGGACGAAGCGGGCAGTGACCGTACCGAGCAGGTCACCCTGGAGGTCGGCGGCGCGGCCCAGACCCAGCCGCTGACCCTCCGTGCTGGCCGCGGCACCGTGCGCTTTGACCTGAGTGCTCCGGAGCAGCCTGGGCCCCTCACGCTGGTGGCCCGCGCCGGGGGGCTACAGGGGGACGCGCTGCAGGAGACGCTGCCGGTCCGCCCAGCTGGCAGCCGCGAGGTCAGCCGCGCCTCGGGCCGGGGACCACACCGTGAGACGCTCAGCGTCCCCGCTGGGCAGCAACCTGAGGCACTGGTGCTGACGCTGGCCGCCGGGCCTCATCAGGCGCGTATTGCCAGCCTGAGCGCCTATCTGCGCGACCCTGCCGAGCGCTGGATTACCACCGACGGCGTAGCGGCTTCGCTGGGGGCCAATCTGGACCTGCTGCGGCTCTCGCAGGCCCTGGGCTGGGAAAGCCTGCTGCCGGCCCAGGGACTGCGGGCAGCGGCCCAGCGTGACGTGCAGGCCCTCCTCAGCCTGCATCTGGACTACACCGAACTGGGGGGTGGCTGGGGCTGGACGGCCCAGTCCACAGTCCCCGACGCCGAGCAGACGGGCCTGGCCCTGGCTGCCCTGGGTCAGGCCCGGGCGGCTGGTCTGGTGACGGAGAGTGTGCTGGACATTGCGCGCGAGGACGCTCAGAAGCTGCTGACGCAACTGAAAGGGCCGCCCGATTCCACCCTGGTGGCCGCCTTGATTCAGGCGGGAGATGCACAGGGGATGGCGGCACTCGGACGATTCCAGAACCTCAGCGCCGCTCAGCAGGCCCGACTGGCCGCAGCACTGGCCCTGGCCCAGCCTGAGGCGGCCCGGCCCCTGTACCGCTCGGCCCTGGCTGACGCGCAGCAGAACGCGGCTGAGTCGCGTTCCGGCAGCTGGGCGCTGGACACTGCCGAAGGCACCGCCTGGCTGGCGCTGGCCGCCCAGCGGCTGGGTCAGATGGAGGAGGCCCAGATGCTGTTGGAGGCCGTCTGGCAGGCCCGCACCGGGCAGAGCTTCGGGGGACCGCGTGACACGGCGGCGGCCGTGGCGGCGTTGACCCTGGCTGCCCAACAGGAAGCGGCGGGCTCAGCAGGAGGCAGCGCTGCGGTCCGCCTGGGCGGCGAGACCCAGCCGGTGTCCCTGGCGCAGCCGCGGTGCCTGGTGTTTGGGCTCCAGCAGTTGACCGGCGCACCGGAGCTGACCCTGAGTGGTCCGGCAGGCCTGGCCTGTGAGCGCGAGTTTCTGACCCGCCGGGTCACTGCGCCCCCCGCCGCCCTGAGCAGCGTAAGGCTGGAGCGCAGCTACTCTGCCACCCGTGTGGGACGCGATGAGATCGTCACTGTCACGCTGCGGGTGCAGGCTCCCACCGCCCTGAAGGGCCTGCGCCTGACCGACCCTACCCCCGGCGGTCTGGAAGCCGTTGACGACCGCCCTTTCGCCTTTCCCGGCTGGGAGAATACGCCTGGCAGCACCGCGCTGGCTTGGGCCGCGCGTTCCATCTACGATGACCGCAGTGTCTTTTACCTAGAGCAGCTTCCCGCCGGGGAGACAGTGATCCGTTATCAGCTGCGGGCACTGGCCAGCGGCGACTATCAGGCCCCGGCACCATACCTGGAAGCCAGCCAGGGCGGCCAGTTGGGCGAGGGCCGCGCCGAACGGCTGTGGGTGGAGTAGTTCGGGCCAAGGGATCCCCGGCTGGCAGGGTCCCTTTTGTCGCCTGGCGCCGTTATTCCAGCAGCCGCAGCACGCCCTGATACAGCCCGATAAACTGTGCGTCGTTCAACGCCTGGGCATCGTTCCAGGTGGCCGACACGCAGTAGCGCTGCCCGGCCCGGTTGGTGAGCTGGGTGGTCAGATTCAGCACGCCGATTTCGCTGCCGCCCTTGTAGCTCACTTGCCGGAACTGCTCTTTCTCGGCGACGCCAGGATTTAACTGGGTGGAAGGCAGCGCGGCCACCTCGGCCAGCAGGTCACAGGCCTGCTGAGTGGTGATGAACCATTCCACATCGCGGGCCAGGGGTTTGCCGCCTACAAAGGCAGCCACACCGGGAAGTGGCCGCGCCTGAGCCTCGGCGAGCACGGCGCGGCGGGCCGTAGCGTCCAGCCCTGCCGTGCGGTAGGCCCGGAGCAGATCCAGATTCTCCGGGGCCTTGAGGGTGAAGGCTTGCCGGGTATTCGGCGCGGCCACCTGACCCAGGCGGCGGCTGACCGCCTCGGCGCCCACATGGGCCATCAGCAGGTCGGTGGCGGTGTTGTCGCTGTCGCGGATCATGCGGTCCGCCAGGTCGCGCAGGGTGTAACGGCGGCCTGCGGGGGCTTCTTGCAAGGTGCCACTGGGCAGGCTCCTCTCGGCGTCGGTCAGGGTCAGCTCGTCCTCCCAGCGCATTTCACCGCGGGCAATCCGGGCCTGCAGTTCGCCCAAAATGGCCAGCTTGAAGGTGGATCCGACCGCCAGATACTGCCCCGCATTGAGGCTGACGCCCTGATTCCCACCGTCCAGCGGACGCACCAGCAGGCTGACTTCGCCCGGCAGCGCCGCAAAGGCCGCGCGGGCTTCGTCCAGGTCGGTAAAGGTGACCGTGGGCTGAAACTGCAGTAGAATCACGCGGCCTTCGCGGTCCACCTGAAAGCCGGACACCGGCACCTCGCCGCGCTCAAACTGTGCGGTCCAGCCCCGCCCAGTGACCTTCACGCCCTGATAGGCCCCGTATTCGGCCTCCAAATTGTCCATTAGCGCGGCCAGTTCCTCAGCGGGAATCTCGGACAGGAAACTGGGCGCGAAATACTCGGCGGCCAGGCGTCCCCGCAGGATTTGGTCCAGCGCGGCGCGGCCCCCTTCCAGTTGCTGTGCCAGGATGGTCTCGGTCTGGACCGGGTCCTCAGGTACGGCACCGAATAGGGCCAGTCGCCCCTGGGCGTCCACCTCGGCCTGCACCCGCAGGCGCCCTCGCTCGTACACAGCGACCAGGCCGCCGCCGTCCAGGGTTTCTACCGTCTGAAAGGCCCCCAGCTGATCTTCCAGGCTGCCCAGCTGGGCCTGAATCAAGTCCAGGGGGGCCATCTGCAGAAACTCAGGCGTGAACCATTCGGCCTGAATTTGCCCCGCGCCCAGCAGTTGCTCGGTGGCCTGGGCGGCGGTCAGGGGAGCGGCGTGGGCCGTGGCTGACAGCATCAGGGCTGCCGCACTGAGAATGTAATTCCGCATACCCTGAGCATACCTGAGTCGGTAGAGGTGGTCTGGTCCGGATTCGTTCATGTGGGCGGCAGTGAAGTGGCAGCGAGGTGTGACCGGTTCAGTCAACGGGATAACTGTACAGAGCCGCCGCAATCCGTTGCGCTGCTGAGGTGATGTGCCCGCCGCCCAGTCGCAGCTGCTTAGGGTCTGCGGCACTGGAACTTCGCCTTTATCCCGCCTATGACGCTCTGAGCGGTCCGGCTGATCACCTCCTTCTCAACCGTACTGAGCCTGGTCAGGCCTCTCCGATACGCCTGGCAATCAGGTCCAGAAAGTCCTCGCTGCGTTCTACCTGTCCTTGGGCCAGGGTGGCATGGCCGCCACCGCGCCCGCCACAAGTTTCCAGCGCTGAGCGCAACACTTCGCTGGCGTTCACTCCCTCTGCGGCACTTGCGACCCCACAGCGGCTCCCGGCCACTGCAGCCCTGACCTCGCCCATCTCCAGATCGCTCAGGGCTGGGGCCAGCAGTGCCGCGTCTGGAAGGTTCAGCAGCCGCAGCGTGACCTTGCCTACTTCGCGCAGTGGACTGGCCTGCACCAATGCTCCCGCGAGTGCCTCCCGCAAGGCCGTATTCTCGGCGGCCAGGGTGCTGCGCTCCGCCCGGAGGGCCTCGACCCGACCGGTTAGACCCTCCGGGCTGGTACTGAAGCTCTGGGCCAGGGCGCGGGTGTCACGGTAGACCTGGCCCAGGTACTCGGCGGCCTCGGGTCCGGTGCGGAAAGTCACGCGGGTCAGGCCGGCCTTGATCCGCTCCATCCCCAGCACGGTGATCGGCGCGGCGAGGTTGCCCAGCGGCAGGTGGCACCCCGCACAGGCCGATACGTCGAAGGGAGCCTGTTCATCTCCGAACATCACCAGGCGTACGTCGCCAGTCAGGGTCGTTTCCCGGCGCAGGCCGTAGGCTGCCAGGTCGGTATGCGGCACCAGCCGGGTGTGGAGCGGCAGCGGCCCGGCCACCAGCAGTTCACGCAGCAGCGCCTCAGCCGCTTGGGCGTCCTTGACATTGGGGGAACCGCGCAGGTCCAGGGTGCAGTCTGGCCCGCGCATGCCCACCGCCGCCACTTCAAAAGCGGGGTTTACCTGGTAAAAGGCCTGCGCCAGCAGGTGCTCGCCGGTGTGGCGGGCCATCTGCCGCAAGCGGCGTGGCGCGTCCAGCTCGCCCGTGACCTGTGTCCCGACGGCGGGAAGGTCGTTTTCAGAGAGCGTATGCCAGACCACTCCGGTCCCCTTGTCCAGTGCGGTGTCTGCCACGGCCCAGCGCTGCTCCCCAGCCGACAGCCAGCCGGTATCGGCATTTTGCCCGCCCCCCTGCGGATAAAATGCGGAGCGGTCCAGGGCCACCAGGCCTTCTTGCACCGCCAGAACCTGCGCGGTAAAAGTCAGGGCCAGTGGCTCGTGGTGATCCAGACGGAGGGTGGGCGGCAGTGCCGAAGAGGTCATGCCGGGCAGTGTAGACCAACGGGCCTGACCCTCAGACAACTGGTGCTCACGCTCACGCCCATGGTTCCTCAGTTCCTGTCCAGCTGCCGGGGATGTCAGGATCATTGCTGGTCGGTGCTCCTATTGATGACGTGCTAAGTCGGTAACACTTCAGGGTAGATACCTAGCAATTTGGCTGGGAGTTGCCGATAGCGGATTTTCGGCCATACCGTACGGAGGTAAGCCTTGAGTTGCTCCAGCGTCTCTGGGCAAAAATTGGCGAGTTGGTGGTGTTTGACATAGGCCCACACTCGTTCAATGGGGTTGAGTTCAGGGCTGTACGGTGGCAGGTACGTTAGGCTCAGTCGTTCATGTTGTGATACGAAGGCCGAAACGGCCTTCGCCTTATGGATTTTAGCGTTGTCCACCACAACAGTGATCTTCCCCTTGATGTGTCGCATCAGATGCGTCAAAAATGCGATGAAGCCCATCGCTTTGACCGACCCTTCGTGTGTCTGCTGGAAAAACTGGCCCTTAGACGTAATCCCGCCAATCACGGAGAGCTTTTTCCAATTGGTCTTGGCCAGAATCACTGGGGTCTGACCACGCGTGGCCCAGGTGTTGCCAATCACGGGCTTCATACTGATTCCGACTTCATCGGCCCAGACGATGGTTTCACCATCATCTATCTTTTTTTTCCAGGACTGGAAGCTCTGCTTCCAGCCAAGCGTCGACCTGCTCAGCATTCTGTTCCAACGGGCGTTTTTCTGCTTTCTGCCAGGAAAAGCCCCAGCGTAACAGCAGCTTTCCGACCCAGTCGTGGTCATACCAGACACCATATCTGCATCCAATCTCGTCGCGAATACGTGCGGTAGTCCAGCGCCCGTCTGGAAAACGCTGTGGATCTGGCCCTGCCTCAATCATCGCCATGATTTCAGCCACTTGGTGATCGGTGAGAAAGGAGGGACGTCCAGAGGAGAAAGTAGCTTCAAGGGTATCGCCATGTCGTAAGCGCTGCCGCCAGGTACGAACAGTGCTGGCGCTGACACCAAAACGCTGGGCAATCGTCTTGGAGGACAGGGTCATATCGGAGAGCATCGGAAGAGCGGCGAGTCGCCGCTCTTCCATCTGCTGACGTGTCCATCGGCTGGGCCGCCAAACCTCACTCACGGTTTCAGTCTAACTCTGTCGTGAACTTACCGCGTTATCAATAAGAGCATGTTCGGTCAATTTCTCTACACTGGGCAAATGCACCCTACATTTCATTTTGGTCCTGCGGTGAATCCATGAGTGCTGAAGTTCAGGTTTTGGACCTTCAGCGCATGCTGATCGGGGACCTGACCCCGTTGTTCATGCTGGAAATCGCGGTGCGCACCACCATCATGTTTCTGTGGCTGCTGGCGCTGCTGCGCTTCGCTGGGCAACGGAGCCTGGCCCAACTGGGTCCCCTGGAACTGGCGATCGTGATCGCGCTGGGCTCGGCTGCTGGGGACCCGATGTTCTATCCCGAGGTGCCGCTGCTTCACGGGATGCTGACGCTGGCCCTGGTGGTGGCACTGCAGCGTGGTGTGTCTTATCTGATTGTCCGCAATGAGCAGGCCGAGACCCTGCTGGAAGGCACTCCGCTGGAACTGATCCGCAATGGAGTGTTGCAGACCGAAACGATGCGAACGGCCAAGCTCAGTCATGGTGACGTTTTTGAGGCACTGCGTAACGAGGGGGTGCGGCAGCTGGGTGAAGTGCAGCGGGCCTATCTGGAGCAAAACGGTACTTTTAGTGTGTTCTGTCATCCTCCCGGCCAGGCGCCTCCAGGCTTGCAAGTGGCCCCTCCCTGGGATCTGGAACCGCCACCGGCAGCTGGCCCAAATGATCTGGCGCTTTGCAGGCGCTGTGGTGCCCCAGCCCAGACTGTTGCCTGTACTTGTGGTGAAAAGGGGACAGCCCCGGCTGTTCATGACGTACTGGTTTAAGTGGGTGGATGTAAAAGGTGTGGAGCTGAGAATAGTATGCGAATTACAAAATTATGCAAAGCAAACAAGCATCATCCCCTCAGGAGTCGCCTATCCATAGGCGACTCCTGTACGTCATTCCTCAACTTATTTCCTGAGTATGCTTTTGCTCTGGCAGACTGCGCCGGCGACGACCATTTGGCTGTTCAGATCACAGCGAAAGTTCACTGTTTCCGGTCCCGCTCTGCCGCAAAGGCCATGCGGTGGGAGTCCAGCGATTCGCTGAGAGGAGTCGGAAGTGGTGCTTCTCTACGCAGGTAAGCCAGCCAGTCGGCCACCAGTGCCCGGTCGCCACCACCGTGATTTCCGGTGACATCCACGCTCCAGCGTTGGCATTGGCCGGTGCGGAAGTCGTGCCATTCCAGTTCGCCGTAGTCCATCTGGCCGCGCAGTTCGCCGTGCGAGCCGACCACTTTGAGGGTGCGGGTGTTGTTGCGGGTAAAAGCAGTGACGGTGAGTTGCGCTGTAACGCCGGAAGCGAACTGCACCGTGACCGCTTGGTGGTCACAGACATTGTTTTTGCCCAGGTAGACACACTCTCCATAGGGCGATTCGCGCAGGGCTTGCTCCAGCGTGCGCCCCCCGGCAGTCAGAACCGTGACGGGCCAGGTGTGGGGGTCGCGGGTCCGGTAAATGGTCCTCGCGTCTGAAGGGCAGCCCATGACCGGGCAGTCGAGGCACTGTGCCGCTGCTTCTGCTGGGGCCATTTCGGGGCGGAAGTGATGCAGATGGCCTACCGATTGCACCCGCTCAGGCGCAGAGCCGGCCCACCACCGCAGCAGGTCCAGATCATGCACGCTCTTGGCCAATAAGAAGGGTGCTGCCGGGGGAGAGGAACGCCAGTTGCCCCGGACGTAGGAGTGGGCGTAATGCCAATGGGCGACGTTCTCAGTGAGCATGATGCCTATCAGCTGGCCCAGCTGCCCCGAGCCTATGACCTGGGCCACTTCACGGAAAAAGGGTGTGGCCCGCAGCACATGGCACACGCTCACGCGTCCTGTCGAAGCCTCTTCAGCGCTCAGCAGCAGATCCAGGTCGCTTTCGCTCAGGCAGATGGGTTTCTCCAGCAGGACGTCATAGCCCAGCCGTAAGGCATCCAGGCAGGGAAGAACATGCTGGTCGTCTGGGGTGGCGATCACCACAGCGTCAGCGACTTGGCCCAGTGTGAAGAACTTCCTGGCATCCGTGAAGCAGTGGTTTGCAGCTATACCTAGGCGTTCGGCCACTTCCCGTAGACGCTCAGGCTTGGGGTCAATCAGGTGGGTGATGGTTGCACCTTGCTCGGTCAGGTGGTGGGCATATACGTCGGCCCCCCGGTTGCCACAGCCGATGATGGCCACGCGAATGCTCATGCTGAGCAGTGTAAATGGTGGTGACGGTGGATGTTAGGTTGTTGCCTTAATTTTGTAACTCGCATATTACATATCTGACGGTAATGTGCCTGCCTCCCCACTCTCCCCATTTCTTCAGGGCAGGACCCGCGCCACAGCGTAGGGGATGATGTGAGGGCGGCCCGTATCGGGGTCGGTCAGGCGGTGGGCCTTGAGGCCGAACACGTCACGCAGCAGATCATCGGTCAGCAGCGCGGCAGGGTCACCCTGGGCATAGATGCGTCCCCCCTGCACGGCAATCAGTTCGTCCGAATAACGCACCGCCTGATTCAGATCGTGCAGCACCATGACCACCGTTTTGCCCTGTTCCCGGTTGAGGCGCTGGACCAGTTCCAGCACTTCCAGCTGGTGGCTGAGGTCTAGATAGGTGGTCGGTTCATCCAGCAGCAGCACCGGCGTACTCTGGGCCAGGCTCATGGCGATCCAGGCCCGCTGGCGCTGCCCACCACTGAGCGCCTCCAGCGGACGACCGGCAAAAGCAGTCATGCCGGTCTGGGCCAGAGCCCAGGCAACCTGCTCGGTGTCGGCGGCAGTGCGCCCGCCCCAGCGGCCCTGGTGGGGGTGGCGCCCGAACCAGACCAGCTGCTCTACGCTCAATCCCTCCGGGGCCACCGGACCCTGCGGCAGAATGGCCAGCTTGCGGGCCACCGCCTTTGGGGTCAGGCGGTGCAGGTCGGCGCCGTCCAGCAGCACCTGACCCCCACTGGGCGACAGCAAACGCGACAAGGCACGCAGCAGGGTAGACTTGCCGCAGCCGTTGGCTCCCACCAGCGAAGTGACAGCCCCGCCACGGACCGCGAAGCTCAGGTCGTGCAGGATGTCCTGGCCACCGTAGCCTAGGCGCAGATGCTCGGCGCCCAGCGGGGCAGGGGGAATAGGTTCAGTGGGATGAGACACGGGCACAACTCCTTTTGAGACAGGCATCAGGCCCCCATCCGGGAGGACTGACGCAACAGATACAGAAAATAAGGCGCACCGATCAAGGTGGTCAGGAGCCCAGCCGGAACCTCTAGGGGAGGCAGCAACATCCGCCCCAGGGTATCGGCCCCCAGCACCAGCAGGGCTCCCAGCAGCGCCGAGACGGGCAGGTGCGCTGCGTGCAGCCCCCCGGTCAGCAGCCGCGCCAGGTGCGGGGCCACCAGGCCCACGAAGCCCAGTACGCCACAGGACGTCACTGCCGCCGCCGCCAAGCCCACGCCAGTGCTGACGGCCACCAGGCGGCCCAGCCAGGTGCGGTGGCCCAGGGCCAGAGCGGTGTCCTCACTAAAGGTCAGCAGGTCCAGGCGGCGGTGCAGCAACCAGGCAGCGGGCAGTAACACCAGAGCCCAGGGCAGCATCCGGGTCAGATGCTCCCAGCCCGCGCCGTACACACTCCCTGACAGGAAGGCCAGGGCCCCGCCAATCGGGTCGGGCGCCCGCAGCAGAATCAGCTGTTGCAGGGCGGCGCACGCGGCCCCCACCGCCACCCCAAGCAGGGCCAGCCGCACCGGAGGCAGACGCAGACCGTCCCGGGCCAGCAGCGTGACCGCACCGAAGGCCAGCCAGGCTCCCAAGAAGCCGCCCCAGGGCATCAACCCGTCCGGCGCCTGCGGAAAAACCAGGAGCAGCAGCGTGACGGCCAGGCCTGCCCCGGCCCCCACCCCGACAATGTCTGGACTGGCGAGCGGGTTGCGGACCACCGCTTGCAGCAGCGTGCCGCTCACCGCGAACATCGCCCCCCCCAGCGCTGCTGCTAGCACACGCGGCAAACGCAGTTCCAGCACCAGACGGCGGGTCAGTTCGCTGCCGCCACCCAGCAGGGTCGCCAGAACGTCGGCGGGTGGCGTGGCAACAGCACCCAGACCCAGCGCGACCACGGCCAGCACCAGCAGCAAGAGCAGCAGCGTCACAAGGAGCGGCGCGGCAACGCCCAGCCCCACACTTGGCTTTCTTTCTTGCTTTCTGACATTCTGGCCGAGCATCAGGCACGCACCTGACGGGCCAGCCACACGAAAAAGGGCGTCCCCAGCGCCGCGATCAAGATGGCGATCGGAGTCTCCGCCGGGGCGTCGATCAGGCGGGCGGCCACATCGGCAGCGATCACCAGGGCGGCGCCTAAAAGCGCGGCCAGCGGCAATGAGCGGCGGTGATCCAGCCCCACCAGGGCGCGTGCGAGGTGCGGGACCAGCAGCCCGACATACCCTACGGGGCCGCACAGCGCCACTGCCCCGGCGGCCAGCAGGACGCCCAACAGGCTCAGCAGCAGCAACTCGCGGCGGGGGTCGCGGCCCAGGCTGCGGGCCACATCGTCACCCAGAGCCAGCAGATTGACCCGGCTCCCCACGGTGAGGGCGAGAACAAGCGGGAGCAGCAGCCAGAACCAGGTCTGCGACAGGTCCTCCCAGGTGCGTCCCGCTACACTGCCCCCCAGGGCCAGCAGCGCGGGCTGGGCCCGGTCCGGCCAGAGCAGTTGCATTCCCCACGTGAGGCGCCTGCAGACCGCCGCCACCGCCACCCCGCTGAGGGTCAGCCGCAGTGGGCTGAGGCCCGGGCGTGAGGCGAAAGCCAACGTGACCCCGGCGGCCAGCAAGCCCCCGACAAAGGCGAGCGGCACACTCAGCAGTCCTAGGGCAGGCCACAGGATCAGCGCAGCACTGAGGCCCAGGGCTGCGCCCGCCTCCACACCGAGGATGCCAGGGTCACTCAGGGGATTGCGGGTCACGCCCTGCAAGAGAGTGCCACTGACCGCCAGCGCCGAGCCAGCCAGCCCGGCAGCCAGCAGACGCGGAAAGCGCAGGTCCCAGACCGCCAGGCTGGCGCGGCTCTCATCCGGATGTTGCAAGGCGCGCAGCACCTCTGCCGCTGGAATCTGCAGGACACCGTAGACCAGCGAGGCCAGCGCCGCCACACCCAGAAGCAGGGCGGCAGCGGCGTACCACACCATTACGGGTACCCGGGCTAGGGTCATGCGCTCTCCTGGACTTCGCGCAGCGTCACCCGGTACTGCGGAGCCGGAAACAGGTCAGGTGAGTGCGAGCTGCCGGGAAGCTGCAACACGTGGGTGCGTTCTCCGGTGGCTTCCAGTGCAAGAGACGGCTGAGCCCCATACGCCTCGGCTTGGAGCCGCACGCTGAAGCCTGCCTCCCCCTCCCAGCTGACCTCGGCGCAGCGTGGAGCGTCCAGCCAGCGCCAGCCGTACTGAGCGAAAGCGGCAGCGTCCGCCCGCTGTGCGGCTTCAGGCAACGCCGACCAACCCCGGTAGTAGGGGGCCAGGGCGCGGCCATCGCCGGACCGTTCGAGCAGTTGCCGGGTCAGTTCGGGCGTGAGATGGCCCCAGGAACGCCCCGCCGGAAGTTCCAGCAGGGTGGGCGCATACTGATGACCGCCAAAGTGCGAGGTCCGGTACAGTCGGTGTTCAGGGAGCTGCCGCAGCAACGCTGCGCCGTATTTCCCACAGGCACTGTCCACCCGCCCGTGGGTACACAGATACCAGTCGGAAAGCTGTAGTGGTGCAATTTCCCGGGCCTGACTCACCCCGACCCCGGCCGCGTACTGCAAGAACAGCGCCCAGAGGGCGTCCTCATCGGCCAGATAGTCGCGCTGCCGATATTCCGCAAACGCCCCGGCTGGACGGGTATAGACCCGCACGCGCCGCCGGGTCGGGTCAAACGCGGCCGGATCCGCCGGGGCAAACATCAGCCAGCCGTAGCCCAGGCCGCTGTGGGAGGACCAATCGGACAGCCCTTCCAGCGCGCGGCGCTGGACCTCGGACATCCGTGCCAGGTCGCGCAGGGCATCCCACTCACGCACTGGCGACTCGAAGGCAATGCAGGTGTCCCAGCGGTGGGCCGAGCCGTGCGGCGACTCGCCACTGCGGCGCGACACGTCGGCACACAGCGGCAGACGCGCCGCACCCCCTGGCATCAGAAGGTGTCCAGAATGGCTTTGGTCACCAGGTTGGAGTTGCGGGCCTGGGTCAGGGGACCAGAGTAGGGGCTGAACTCCTCGGGCTTGTAGACCACCAGCTGATCTTTCAGGCGTTGACCCACCGCGCTGCTCAGGAACTCGTCTGAGCCGTCGTATTCACCGCCAGGGGGGAACACGACCACCAGGGTGTCGTCGCCTAAGCCCAGCAGGGCTTCTTCACTCACCTGGGCACCCACCCCCAGGGTCACGTCATCCAGGCTGATGCCGTCCTCAAAGCCGAGGGCCCGCAGGTCTTCAATCAAGCGGGTGCTGGTGTAGACCCAGTTGCTGCCACCCGGAAAAGGCGCGACCACGACCACTTTGGGAAAACGGTCCAGCACGCCTGCCACGTCCAGCGCATTGCGGTTGTAGCGGTTCACGTTGTCGGGCAGCGCGATGATCTGCTCGGCCCGCTCCTGGCGTCCGAAGATCTCGCCCAGGTCGGTGACGGCCTTGCGCCAGAAGTTGGGGCCGCCTTCCTTGTAGCCCAGGGTCGGAGCCACGGCTGAGAGTTTGTCATAGTTCTCGTTGCCGTCCCAGGTCAGCCGGACCACCAGGTCGGGGTCCAGTGCAGTGATGGTCTCCAAATTGGGCGCTTCCCAGCTGCCCACATAGGTGACGTCGTTCAGGCGGCCATGCGAGAAAAAGCCGCGGTCCGTCACATCAGCACGCACATTGCCGCCTTCGAGCATGTCAGGGGCGATATAGGAGCTGCCCAGGCCCACCACCCGGTCACCCAGGTTCAGGGCATACAGCCAGCCCAAAGCCTCTTCATCCATGACCAGCAGGCGCTGTGGCTCGGCTTCAATCTGGGCGGTACCCTCGTCGTGGGTGATGATCAAAGGGGTATTTTGGGCCGCGGCCAGACCAGCCAGGCCCAGGCTCAGCGCAGCGGCCAGGATCAGGGGGGAGTTCTTCATGATTGTATCCTCTCCGGCTGCCAGCGCAGCCCGATGCCGCCTATGCTGAGCTATTCCGACCAGTTTAGTCAAGTATTGAGAACTGGGTTACGGTTGAGCGCGCTGTAAATGTGGTGTTTGTATTTATTCTTGAATCTACAGAGGGTCTGCTGAGAAAGTGGAACAACCGGAAGAGGCAGGCACCGGCAGAAACGCACACAGACACATCGCGTGCTAGTGGGCGTTCTCTTGGCTGGCTGTTCCGGCCCGGAGCACTTCTGGCGAAATCTGGTGCAAGCGTTCCATGACCTTGCCCCTGTTTTCGGTGCCAGTCTGATTGCGAATTCAGGAGCAGACTGGGAGGCATATGAACGGCAAACGGTATACCGAAGCACATATTCTGGACATCCTTGGACAGCTTGAGGCGGGCACGCCTATAAGCGATTTGGCGCGACTTCATGGAGTCGCGCCAGGGACGATTTATCGCTGGAAAGCCAAGTACGGTGGCATGACCAAAGACGAAGCCCGTCAATTTCGTCAGCTGGAGGCGGAAAACCAGCGTCTCAAAAAGCTGGTTGCTGACCTTTCGCTGGACAACGCCATGCTGAAAGAGGTGGTTGGACGAACGTGGTAGGGCCTGGGACCACGTCCCAGGCGAGGACACCTCTCAAAAAACAGATAGCGATCTTCCTGAAGGACACCTTCGCCGTGAGTGAACGTCGAGTCTGTCGGGCCCTGGGCTTCTCGCGCACGACCTATAGAAGAAAAAGCCCAGAGAGAGTAAAAGATCTGGTTCTGGTCGAACGTTTACGTGCACTGGCACGGGAACGGCCACGCTTTGGATACCGAAGACTTCACCTGATGCTGGGCCGAGAAGGTTTGAACGTGAACCATAAGCGTGTGTACCGCATCTATCGTGCCGAAGGGCTAGCCGTTCGGAAGAAGGAGCGCAGGAAGCTCAATGTTGGGGAGCGTCAGCAGAAACCACAGGTTTCTGCTCCTAATCAGCGTTGGAGCCTGGATTTCATGACAGACCAGCTCGCATCTGGTCAGCGATTTCGTGTGCTGAACGTGGTGGATGACTTTACCAGGGAGTGCCTGGTGATGCAGGCTGGAACGTCCATCACAGGGCACGATGTCGTGACTGCTCTGGAAGCTGTGGTGCGGTTCCGTGGTGCACCACAGGCTATTACGACCGACAATGGCCCAGAATTTACAGGGAGAGCCCTGGAACTCTGGACCCATAAGTGCGACATCATGCACCACTTCATTCGACCGGGAAAACCCGTCGAAAACGCCTATATCGAAAGTTTCAATGGACGTGTTCGGGATGAATGCCTGAACCTCCACTGGTTTCAGAATCTGGATCAGGCCCGTCTGATTCTTCGCCGCTGGCGTGAGGACTACAACGATGTCAGGCCACACACTTCACTGAATGGACAGACTCCGAACGAATTTGCCCGCCTGTTGCAGGCGGGCTGAGGTAAGCTGAGTTTCGCAAAACGACTGGTACCGCTTTTGGGGCACCCTCACTATCTCAACCCAGTCACGGTGGCTCAGTATGGTCTGAGTCATTACGGGCGCTTCCTCAAGACCAACAACTCTCTGGATCGCAGCAAATTCTTGGCTCACGCAGACGCCCTGCTGACCATGCAAGATCAAGAGGGTGCCCTCCGCTACCCCTTTGCTTACCGGTATTACGCCACCAAGCAGATGCTGGAGCCTGGCTGGGTGAGCGGCATGGCGCAAGGTCAGGCCATCAGTGTATGGGTACGTGCCTATAAACTCACCGACGACGAACGGTATGCAGCCGCAGCCGCACGGGCGCTGAAGTTCATGAAAAAGCCTGTGGAAGAAGGTGGCACCTGGGCAAGTCTCAAGGCTATCTCGCCACGCCTGGCGGCACTGGGCATCCCCGATGAATACCCCAACCAACCCAGCACGTACACTCTAAACGGGGCGCTGTTTGCCATGTTAGGACTGTACGATTTGTCGGTGACTGCTCCAGAAGCGACCACCAGGCAAGATGCCCAGCGAATGCTGGATAACAGCCTAGAGGCCATGAATCACCTGCTGCCGCTGTACGATATCGGCGGCTTCACCAGCTACGATTTGGCCCACATCACCCTGAAGCTGGAAGGCCCACATGTGGCTCCCCGCTATCATGCAGCTCATATTTACCTGCTACACGCCCTTTACGAAGCCACAGGGAAAGGGTCGCTTAAGTTGTATGAGACTCGCTGGTCAAGCTACGTTAAGTAAGTAGCGCCCGTAAGCGATTCTTCCACCCCGCCTCTGAGCGGGGTTTTTCCTTTCCCCACCGCCCCGGCCCGGTGGGGGTTCCTTTGGCCGGGAGAAACGGAGGTGTCGGTAGTGGTACGGAAAATCCTTCAAGCCACGTTCGAAGATTCCGTAGCTTCCAGCAGTTTAACCCAGGGGTAGGCATACCCCAGACTGGAATGTCTCCTTCCAGAGTTGTACCAGTTTTTAAACTTCGTGCTGAACGCACGAAGCTGGGCAATATTCGTCAATTCTTCCCGGAAGACGCCGTCATATTTGAAGGTCCGGTTGAGCCTTTCCAGGATGCCCATTCCTCGCTTCTGTGAGACCTTGGCCCGTACCCAGTTGCCCGGCTCCTGACAGGCCGCCTGGAATGCGCCAGACGTAAAATCTGAGCCACCATCAGTCATGATCAGGAGCTGCTCGTCTATGCCGAGATGGTGCAGCACATGGACTCCTCGTTGCAGCGCGGTGACCGCGCTGCTGGCAGAGAGATTCCGGACCACTTCAATGTGCAGCAGTGCGCGACTTTCTACGTCCAGGACAAGATAAGCCCAGCAGATCCCGTCCGGTAGGCTGAGCCGTGTGGCATCCATCTGAATTCGGCGGCCCGCTGGCCAGAGAACGATAGGCGTAGGGGACACCGGCAGACGGCGCTTCTTTCTGGGAACTGGGCGCTGCACCTTCAACTCCACCATGCAGCGACGAACAGTATGGAGGCCCGGAGCAGGCCGCAGAACATCTTGTTGTAGGGCCTGATAAATCAGACGGTAGCCGCTGAGTGGCTCTTCCAGGGCTTTCAGCCGTACCTCTTCCAGGACGTGCTGACGTCGCTCCGTCCGCTGTGCAGAACGCTCTGCGTTCTGCCGGGCATCGCGCAGGACATGATATGGACGCTCAACCTCAGCCGCAAATTGACTGAGGCTGAGCTTCGGGTGGTCTCTGAGCAACTCCTGATAGCACGCCAGGAGTTCATCTACGCTCAGAGACCCCGGATTTTTTTTGCGATGTAGAGCGACAATTCCTTATCCGCAATGATGGCCTTGAGCTGCTGGACTTCCTTCTTCAGCTTCTTTTGAGCCGCATCCGGCCTGGCTCCCTGGAGGCGGGCACGGCCCGCTTCCAGAAACTGGGCACGCCAGGTGTGAATCAAGCTCTCGCTGACCTCGTATTCACGAGCAGCTTCTGCGATGGTGTGCTCCCCGCTCAGGACAGCCAGAACAAGCTGCTCCTTGAGTTCAGGTGACCAAGTTTTGCGCTGTTTTCCCATATCTTCCCTCCAGTGTGCCCCACCCTCCTAAAAAGTGGGGCCGATGTGGAAGGATTTCGCGTACCACTACCCGGGTCTTGTCCATGTCTATGCATGGGCATCCTTTGCCAGATTTGTCACAAAATACGGGCCCACAGAATCGACGAGGAGGCCCCTCCAAAATGGATCGAGGGTAGAGGTAGGGTCGCCCAAGAACGAGAGGTAGCTTGAATGAGCAGAGCTCCTTCTTACCTAAGGGATTTTAGGGATGAAAGATGACTCGTGAAGGCTAGATCACCTCACCTGCTCTGGACGTATAAAAATCCGGCAGTGATATGGGTTGACCTAGAAATGAGTTTCATGGCACGCGCCACTTTCGTTCCTGCCGCCGCCGAGCCGCCCAAGCAGCACTTTCCAGACCTGCATGACCCTGAGACGGCCCAGCGGCTCATCATGCCCCTGCCCGCCGTCATCCGGATGCTGGAAGTGTTGCAGGTCAGCCGCCAGCAGCAGGCCACCCTCCTCAATCTTATTGAGCGTGCGCTGCAAGGCTCGCTCCCCAAGAAGCTCAGCGTCGATCGGTTCACCCGCATGAATCTGGTCGACCGGCCTCTACGAAGCCCGGCGCACCCTGTACGCTGAAGATAAGGTTACCCTCTGGCCGACCCGGCCCAATGACCGACTCACGCTGAATGGTCGACGGCCCCTCAACGACCTACTTATCAATAAGTTGCCACAACCGTTACCGGAATGCGGCCGGGCTGACTCGCCGCTGGGAAGCTCCACGCAGCAGAGTGTCTAGGGCCGCTGGGTCCATCCCCTGCCCGATAAACACGATTTCGCTGAACGCTTGGGATGGATCTTGCCAGGTGCCGGCCTGTTCGAGTGCGAGCTGCTGGCCGGTGTGATTCCACAGAGTTGCCATACCGTCGCCCAGATTGATCCATCCCTTACTGCGAATAATATTCTGAGGCAAACTGGACTTGCTAGGCTTTGGTGAAAGTCAGGTTCAAGAGACTTCACAATGGAGGGCATCATGCCTACCCCCAAGCAAGTGTATTCCGCCCAGTTCAAACAGGAAGCCGTTCAACTCGTTCGCACCAGCGGAAAAAGCTGCGCTGAAATCGCCCGGAACCTCGGTGTACCTGCCCACTATCTGGTTCGCTGGAAAAAGCAGCAAGAACAGCACGAACAGGTAGGTCGTCCAGTCTTCACTGGGCGCGGCAAAGCCGCGCTCAGTGCCCAAGAAGCCGAACTACGTGAACTCCGCAAAGAACTCGAAATTGCCCGTCAGGAGCGGGATATCCTAAAAAAGGCGCTGGGGTACTTCGCCAGGCAGATTTAACCTTCCAATTCATCCATGACCACCAAGGAGAGTTTCCTATTGCCCTGATGTGCCGTGTGTTGGAGGTCAGTGTCAGCGGCTATTACGCCTGGCGGACGAGACCACAGAGTAGACGTAGCCTAGAGGATGAGGTACTGACCGAGAAAATCAAGTATTTTCACGAGCGAAGCCACCGAACCTACGGCACGATTCGCCTGAAAGAAGATTTGGCAGGAGAAGGATTTCAAGTCAGTCGGCACCGTATTGGACGGCTGATGCGCGAAGCGAACCTTGAGGTTCGCTATAAGAAACCGACTCGCAAAACCACGAACTCAAACCACGCTCACCCTGTGGCAGAAAACTTGTTGGACAGGGATTTTACGGCGACCGCGCCCAACCAAAAATGGGTGACAGATATCACCTATATCCCCTGCACAGATGGCTGGCTCTACCTGGCTACCGTGATGGACTTGTTCTCTAGACGGATTGTGGGCTGGGCTATGGAAAGTCACCTTGAGGCCACCTTGGTCATGAGCGCCCTGAATATGGCATTTGAGAGCCGTGGGCCTGTGGGTGGCGTGCTGCATCACTCAGATAGAGGGAGCCAGTATGCCAGTGAGGCTTACCGTCAGGCATTAGAGCGGCTGGGAGCCGTGCAGCGTATGAGTAGGAAAGGGGACTGCTGGGATAACGCTGTACAGGAAAGCTTTTTCAGCACTTTGAAGCTGGAATTGGACTTGAGAAAAGCGCGGGGAACCCGCGCCCAGACGAAAACAGAGGTGTTCGAGTGGATTGAAGTGTTCTACAACCGTATACGTCGTCATTCAGCCCTTGGCTATCAGTCACCAGTGGCCTTCGAAGAAGCCTTTTACGCTCGAACTGAACTTCTATCAAACCCTTGACAGTCCAAAGACCAAATTCAGCCAAGCTGAAGGAGTCAGTCCCAGCGCACTGAGTCGCTTTTTCAATGTCTACGACTGGGATTCAGACCGTTGCTGGGACGAGATGCAGGACTTCCATTGGCGCATCTTGCTGGAGGCGGCTCGCCACAAACGCAGACCTCGTCTGCGTCTCAGTGTGGACCTGACCACGGTGGAAAAGGTGGGGACTCAACTGCCCTACGTCAGCGTCTACAACGGCAGGCACGGCATTCATTTGGTGGTCTTGTTCGCCGAGTATGGGGAACTGAAGTTCCCCATTTCCTACCGGGTGTACCAGGGCAAGCACACCAGCACGCCCGTCACTCTGGCGCTCGACCTACTGGAAGAGGTGCCGGACTTCATCAAGAAACGTTTCCGGGTACGTGTCCTAGCGGACAGCGGCTTTGAAGCCGCTGTTTTTCTGGAAGGCGTGCGGCACCTCGATTTCGAGTTCGTGGTGGGTGTGAGGAGCAACCGGCGCACGGACCATCCTGGGCGGGTGACGGTAGCGGACTGTCCGCATGGAGGCTATGTCAACTTGGCCAACTGGTCTCTGGAAACGCTGTCTCTGGGGAGAGTAGACCGTGGGGACCGTGAATTCTTCGCGGTGTCGTCTGAACTGTTGGAGGGGGACGAGATCGTTGCTGAGGGTGGGCGGCGCTGGACATTGGAGTCCTTTTTCAAGGAAGGTAAGCACCAGTTTGGGTTGGCGCAGTTCGCGCTGCGAACTGCCAGGGGTCTGGACCGCTGGATTCTGATGGTCTTCCTGGCCTTCACCCTGACCATACTGCATCGCTCAGAAGGGATGACCTTGAAAGAGGCGGCACGCCTGGCCCTCTACACCCTGTTCCCCGTAGTCAGGCTCAACCATCTTCTGAGTCAGCTCCAAAAAGAACGAGAATTTCTTCTCCAGCACGGCTATTCGCTCAGCTATGCAAGGTGCAAGTTATGAGCTTTACACTGAAGCCAATGGTGGCCGCTCTCTTTGAACCCGCTGCCCTGACAGCGGTTCCCCGGACAATCGTGGCCATACCTGCCCGTGATGAAGCCGCGGTGATAGCCGCCACCCTACGGGCTCTGGGCAGGCAACGCACCCTGAGCGGTGAACCACAGCCCGTAGAGCTGCTGCTGCTGGTCAACAACACCACGGACGCGACAGCCACGCTGGCCCGCACGGAGGCCGCCCGGCTCCCCCACCTGCGGCTGGCGGTCCGTGAGAAACACTGGTCAGCGCAGCGCAGTGGCGTGGCTTACGCCCGCCGCGCCGTGATGGACTGGGCGGCCGAAGTGGCCGGAGCGGGTGGCATCGTTGTGAGTGCGGACGCGGATACCCGCCCGGCCCCGGACTGGCTCCACGAATTGACTGCTCCACTGCGGGCGGGCATTGCCCCGGCCAGCGGCGGGCGAATTCTGCTGGAGCCCGGCGAACTGGCTGGGCTACCTAGCGCAGTACGGAGAACTCATCTGCTGGACAGCGGCTACCGCTGGTGGAGCGGACAGCTCAGTGCAACGCTGAACCCGCAGCCGCACGATCCCTGGCCGCACCACTGGCAACATTTCGGGGCCAGCCTGGCCCTGACCGTACCGGCCTACCGGGCGGTGGGTGGCGTGCCGCTGGTCGATCACTTAGAAGACGTGGCGCTGGTTCAGGCCCTCCAGCAGCGGGACCTATCGGTACGCCACACCGTGCGGGCACGGTCCTACACCTCCGCGCGGCGCAGCGGGCGGGTACCGGTGGGCCTGTCCACCCAGCTGGAGGAATGGTCCGCTGGGCCAGAAGCCTGGCATGTCCCAGGCGCTGCTGAAGTCATGGCCCTAGCGTGTGCTGAAGCCGCCCTGCGGGTGGCCTGGAGCGGCGAGCCCTATGGTCTGACAAAACTGGCCCAGCAGTGGCAGATCAGCCCGGACGACCTGGCCGCCGCCCTACGCTGCCCCCACTTCGGTAAAGCACTGGAGCAGGCCCACGCCGCGCGGCTGGCCGGTGGCTGGTCCCAGCGATTTAGGCCAGTCCCAGTCCAGCAAGCACTCCAGCAGATCCGCCTGGAACTGGCCCTATTGAGGGCGGGAGGTGCTGACCGCCAAACCAGACCCTCGGCGGTCCTGCCCTCCCGCTCTGTTCAGGCGGTGCGTTCCAGTAGATCTAACCGGTAGCCCTGCTCGGCGTCCCCCTGCCGCTCGCCGTGCAGCCAGCGCAGCCCGCTGCCCACCCGGCGCAGCGCCGCCTCATGCACGGCGTCTCCGGTCTGGGGATAGTCGTGGACAGGCGGTGTCCAGTGCACCAGCAGGAGGGTTCCGCCGGGTTCCAGCCGCGCCAGCACCGCGTCCAGGGCCACGTCCAGATCCGCCACCGAAAGGTAGTACAGCACCTCACTCAACACGATCAGGTCAAAGGGGCCAACGGGGAGGCGGTCAGGCAACGCCCCCTGGATGAACTGGATGTTGGCGGCGCCTGCATTCCGCGCCCGCGACCGCTTCAGCGCCTGCCGATTGACATCGGTGGCAACCATCCACTCGGTCCGCTCGGCCAGCTGACCGGTCAGCACCCCGATGGAGCAGCCCACCTCCAGCGCCCGGCGGTAACGTGTACGGGGCAAAGCAGCCAGGGTGCGGGCATATTTGGCCGCCTCGTAGGGACTGCTCGCAAAGTCCCAGGGGTCCTCGCGGGCGGCGTACACGTCCTCGAAATAGTCGGGCGGCAGGGTCATGGGGATCAGTCTACGCTCTGCCCGTATGGGCGGAAATACAGCTCCGGCCCCGTCAGGGCGCGGTCCACCATCTCGGCACTCAGGGTAAAACCGCTCGGGTCATCCTGAATCAGCCCCAGCTGGCTGCGGTGGGCGGCAATGGCCGCTGCCTTGGTGCGGCGGTGGGGAGTGACGTCAAAGGTCAGCACCTGGGCTTCGGCAGCAACGGGCCAGTCGGCGGCCGCACCGCGCCCGGTCAGCCAGACCGAGTAGCCCAGGACTGGGGTGTTCCAGGCGGCCCGCACCGGCTCCCAGGCGGCGCGGTGGTCCGGATGAGGGTCACGCTGCCAGGGAAGCAGCACCAGCGCGGGCGGGGCCAACTGGAATGCCCTCCGTACCGCCGCCGTGACCTGCTCTGGCGGGACGGCGGCCAGCGCCCCGTCGGGCAGACCCAGGGCTGCGCTCCGCTCCGGAGAAATTCCAAGGACCTGCAAGCCGCGCCGCCACTCCTCCAAGCGTAGGGCCGCCAGCCGCACTCTGGGATAAGTCCGCGACCCTGGATGCGAAAAGCCGCCGTCGGTCAGCAGCAGAGCCCAGACTTCGGTGCCCTGAGCGACCAACGCGGCCAGCAGGGCACCACAACCCAGCGCCTCATCGTCAGGATGGGGAGCCACCACCCACACCGGCCCACTCAGGGTGGCTGGGTTGAGCGCCACGCTTTCCAAATCCGTCAACTCCACCGGGCCGTTGCTCCAGTCAGGGTCCGGGCCCCCACCTGCAAGCGGGCCGCGTCTGGGGCAGGCTGGCGCAGGTAATGGCGCAGGTCGCGGATCAGCCGCTCAGGGTCGTGGGGGGCCAGCAGGCCGCGGGCGCCCACCGCCCGCTCGGCTGCCTCGCAGGCCAGCAGGGCCGCCTCTTCAGTGACGACCCGGCAAAGGGCCACGTAATCCAGTGCGGCTTCGCCGTGTGCCTCCAGGCGGCGCCCCCCTTCACGCACCGTTTGCCAGGCCGCTTCCACCTGGGCTGCGGCCGCCGCAAAGCGCAGCTGCTGCACCGGGTCCTCCTGCCGCCCCATACGGCTAAGCACCTCACGGGCCGCCCCGATCACTGCCTCAGCGCCGCCCAGCTGCGCGGCCAGAAAACGCAGGGCACCGCCGCCGAACTCGGGCTGACGGTAATAGTCGCCCGGTGCGCCCACCTCGCTGCCGGGCGGCAGGGTCAGACCGCCGAGGTCCACACGGGCACTCACACTGGCACGCATGCCCAGCGGCTGCCAGAAAGCGTGATCAAAGCGTTCCGGCGGCAAAGCAGCGGGGGCGAGCAGCATCACGCGGCCCTCACCCTCCACCTCGGCAGGCAGCAGTGGTCGGACAAACTCGGCGCCCGACGCGAAGGTCTTGTTGCCGCTCAGGGCCCAGCCGCCTGGGGTCCGCTCGGCCTGCAGGCCAGGAGCCGCTTCGGTATTCCAGACGCTCAGCAGACTGCCGCTCTGGGCCACCTCGCGCAGCTGGTCGGGGGTGCCGTAGCGCCAGATCAGGGACAGGGCGTTGACATGACCCTCCAACAGCCGCGCCACCGGCAAACTGAGGCGCCCCAGACTGCGCAGCAGCTCCAGTACGTCTAGGCCGTTCAGACCCCCACCCAGGCCCTCCGGCAAGGTCACACTCAGCAGCCCGGCTCCGCGCAGCGCTGAAAACGACGCTTCCGGGAATCCACCGTCAGCGTGACGCAGTGGTGCCTCGGCCAGGATGACCGGCGCGGCCCCGGCCAGGCGGCGCAGGGCGCGACCGAGGTCCAGCCCCAGGTGTAGTGTTGGCAGCTCCGGCGGCGTCCAGGTCCCGGAGCGGCTGTCTCGCTCCCAGGCCTGCACCTCCCGCAGCGCAGCGGCCAGGTCCGGATCTACCGGACGCTCACCCGACGGTCCGGCCAGGCCCAGCAGCCCGTTGGGACAGTGACGGTCATCCGTCCAGCCGGGATGATCGGCCACCGGATACAGGCACACACCCAGCACCGGCACCCCGCCCGCCCGCGCTGTCAGCACCTCGGCGCAGACATGACGCAGCCAGCCGGCCCGCGCCGCGCCCTCGGTGCCGGTTTCAGCCAGCACCACTGGCCGCTGGTAGCGTTCATGCAACTCCCGCAGCAGTTCCGAGAGCGGACGGTGGCAGTCATCGCCCGGCGTCAGAATCTGTCTCAGCTCATGCTGCGAGTGATGCTGCCACTGGTTCACCGGATAGTAGTTGGCCCCCACCAGGTCCAGCAGGTCTTCACCGCCACCCAGTTCGGGATAAAGGCGGCCCGCCAGCATATCCAGCGCCTCGTACTGCGAGTGGTGAAAGCCCTGAGCGTCTCCGGCCTCGTGGGGGCGCTCAGGGTCCGGCTCAACCGCGATCAGTGGCTCGGCATGCAGGAAACGCACCCCCGGCACCGCCTCCCGCAGCGCCCGCATGGCGGCGATAGAAGCCCGGGCCAGTTGCCGTTTCAGTTCGTGGCCGCGCCCCTGGGCAAAAGGGGCCATCTGCCCCACCTGGCCGCCTTCCCAGGCGAAAAAGGAAATTTCATTGACCGGACAGACCCACAGCTCGCTGGCCGTGGACTGGGCCAAAAACTCTCCAGCCGAGCGGGCATAGGCGGCAAACGCCTGTGCAAAGTCGTCTGAGAAAGGGTCAGCCCAGTCGGGATACCCGTAGTGCATCAGGTCCCAGATCACTTGCGTGCCGGTTTCCCCGGCGGCACTCCACTGCTCTTTTACCGACGAAAAGTCGTATTCGCCCCGGCGGCGTTCAATCAGCGGCCAGCGTAGGCCGTCCCGGATGGTCCGCAGTCCCAGGGCCTGCACCGCCCGGTAATCCTGAGCGGCCAGACGGTCATGGCCGCTGCTATCCAGCACATCCACCCGCCGCCCGGACGGCAGGCGGTGGGAGCTGCACTCGAAGCCTCCCATAAAGAACGAGGCAAATGGGCTGGCGGGCTGGCTCATTCCCTCACCATGCGGGTCAGCAGCTACGCGGCAGATGAGGAAAGGCCCAAGACCACTGGACTGTTGGCGGTTTTAAGGGATGCTGGAGGTGCACTGCTGCAGCGGCGCTCAAGGCCAGGACCAGGCCAGAAGCCCGGTAAACCAACGCTTACTGTTACTCTGGGTCCTTGCTAAAAGACGGCTCTACCGGAGCAGACTGGCGGTCCTGATCGGTGGGGGCGGCAGGGCGCACCTCACGCACCAGCCGGATGTCCAGCGGGCCTTCGCCAAAGCTCATGCGGCGCTGCGGATAGGGAATATTGATCCCCGACTCGTCCAGCGCGATCTTGATGCGTCGGTTGAATTCGCGGCCCACCGCGTACTGACTCTTGGGGCGCACCTTAAACAGCCCGCGCAAGGTCACGGCGTCCGGACCCAGCGCCGTCACGCCCTGAATATCCGGCTCGTCCAGATAGTGCATGGACCACTTCTCATCGGTGTACATCTCGCGGCTGACCCGCTCCAGCACCAGCAGCGCCTGATCAATGTCCGCCTCGTAGGCCACGTCCACGGTGGCAACCACCCGCGCCCAGTCCTTGCTCTTGACACTGATCGCGGTGATCTGACCGTTTTGCATGATGTGCAGTGTGCCGCTGATGTCACGCACCGAAGTCGTCCGCAGATTGATGTCCTCCACCGTGCCCGACACGGCACCCAGGTTCAGATCAATGTCGTCGCCCACACCGTACTGGTCCGACAGCAGGATAAAAAACCCGTTGAAGATGTCCTTGATCAAGCTCTGGGCTTTAAAACTGACCGCCAGACCCAGCACCGAGGCGCTGGCCAGCAGGCTGGTGGCATTGACCCCGATGGACTGCAGCACAGCAATCAAGGCGGTAAAAATCACCACGGCCTTAAGGGTGCTTTCCACCACGCCCTTGAGGGTACGGACCCGGACCGAGCGGCGATTAAATTCGTCGCTGGGCACGATGCGCCCCGCCAGCTCTCCGATCACCGACCAGGCCACCAGGGCCAGCGCCAGAATCAGCAGCAGCTGTCCAGCGGTGGCCCGCAGTGCGCCCAGGGCATCTTGCCCCAGCCCAAACAAGGGGCTGGAGGTCAGGTAAAACGCCTGGGTGGTCAGTCCGGCCAGCAGCAGCAACGCCGCAAAAGCCAACAGCGCGTGCAGCACCGGATAAAATCCCCTGCTCATCCGGGGACGCAGCCAGCTCAGAACCAGCAGCCCCATCCGGTAGAGGGCCACCGTGACAACGGCGCCCAGGGCAAACTTAAACCATGCGGCAGGCTTGATGATCTGGAGCTGGAGTTCTTCCCACATAAGAGTCCTTGTGGTGGGCCCAGGGGACCCGGCCACTTCAGTCCGCCCATCTTAGCGTGAGGCATCGGCAATGGCGCTCAATCCGCCAGGGCCACGGCCTCCCCCTCCACTCTGCCCCAACCGTTTTCATCAGGAGGCAGGGCCAAAAAAATCCGCCGAAGCGGGCGAAAGAGCATTCAAGCCTCCTGCAAGCTTCGGCGGTGCGCTTTAAGTTAGTGTTCAGCTACCAGAGGTCGTGGTGCTGCCTTTGGTATTAGAGGTGGACATACCCGAAGTCGCGGTTCCCGAGGTCTGCGACATGCCACCCTGGCTGCTCATGTCGGACTGTGCCATGCGGATCTGGTTGTGAACGTCTTTCACGCCACGGACACGCTCAGCGCAGCTCTCGGCGGCCCGCTTCTGCTGGCGGTCACTGACGGTGCCGGTCAGGGTCACTTCACCGCTCTCGACCTTCACTTCGATCTCGCTGGCATCCACCGAGTGATCATCTTGCAGGGCGTCACTCACTTCTTCTTTGATGCGTTCGTCGCTACGCTGGTGCCCCTTGGGGCCTTTGCCGTAGTGGCTCTGGCCGCCCATCTGACCCATACCCATGCCGCCCTGAAAGGAGTCGGAGCGGCCATAGTCACGGTCCATACCGTAGCCGCTCATCCCTTGACGGCCCTGGCCGGAGCCGCCCATACCCATGCCACCCATGCTGCCCTGACCGGAGCCGGAACGGCCATAGTCACGGTCCATACCATAGCTGCTCATCCCTTGACGGCCCTGGCTGTAGTCCTGGCCGTATTGTCCCTGACCATAGCTACCCTGGCCTATAGACCCGTAGGACTGGCCCTGACGGCCCATGCCCATCGATCCCTGAAAGGAGTCGGAGCGGCCATAATCACGGTCCATACCGGAACCGCTCATGCCCTGGCGGCCCTGGCCGTAATCCTGACCATACCCTTGCCCATAACTGCCCTGATCCATCCCACCCTGGCGGTACTGACGGCCCATATCATCACTGGAACGGAAATCGGAACGGTCCTGCGACATGAAATCACGGTCCATATCCATGCGGCGGCCTTCACTCTGGTAACGGTCCTGTCCGTAGCCTTCACGGTCAAAGCGGCTGTCACGGTCATCAAACTGGCGGTCATTGCGGTAACGGGTCATGGCATCTCCTATGCAGGACGACGGACGTGGACGGTCCACATCTCCATTCTCTCGCTTTTCAACTTTTGCCTGCTCCTTCATCACAAGCGAAAACCCTGACTTTTCTGTGGCAACCCACTAAAGTAGGTTTCATTTTTCTGCTTCGTCTCAAGGTTCACCTGACTGGTGCGCCAACCCAAAACCATATTGACTGATTGAAATAAATCAATATAGTTTTGGGCGATGACCCGTGTTCTGATCCTGTGTACCCACAATTCGGCCCGTTCCCAGATGGGTGAAGGCCTCCTGCGCCGCGCAGCGCAGCGGCTGGAGTTGCCGCTGGAGGTTCATTCCGCCGGAACCGAGGCCACCCTTGTCAAGGACGGAGCCAAGCAGGTGATGGCCGAGCTGGGTGTGGACCTGAGCCGCCATACTTCCAAGACCCTGCACGACCTGCCTGACCCGCAGGACTTCGACTATGTGATTACCGTGTGTGACAGCGCGAACGACGCTTGCCCGGTGTATCCGGGGCACACCGAGCGCCTTCACTACCCGTTCCGCGACCCCAGCGGCGGCAGCCTGGAGCTGTGGCGCGAGGTGCGGGATCAGATGGACCGGCAATTCACCGCCTTCGCGGGGGCGCTGGCGGCGGGGCAGGCTGTGCCGCCCTCCTCGGACCAGACACCAGGCACGCGGGCCGACTGAATGCTGCTGGCTGCGGCTATTTTTCTGCTGACCCTTACGCTGGTGATCTGGCAGCCCCGGCTCCGCTGGCAGCCTGAGGGCCTGGGCATCGGGTACAGCGCGGCGTGCGGGGCAGCGCTGGTCCTCCTGACCGGGGTGGTCAGCGTGCCTGACATTCCAGTGGTGTGGAACATCGTCTGGAACGCCACCGCGACCTTTATCGCATTGATCGTCATCAGCCTGCTGCTGGACGAAGCCGGATTTTTCCGCTGGGCCGCGCTGCACGTCGCTCGCTGGGGCCGGGGCAGCGGTCACCGCCTCTTTGCGCTGATCGTGCTGCTGGGCGCGGCGGTGTCGGCCCTGTTCGCCAATGACGGCACGGCCCTGATCCTCACGCCGATTGTCCTGGCGATGCTGACGGCACTGGGCTTTTCGGCGGCCACCACACTGGCCTTTATCCTGGCCACCGGATTTATCGCGGACGCTGCCAGTCTGCCGCTGATCATCTCCAATCTGGTCAACATCGTCACGGCTGACTTTTTTGGGATCGGTTTTGGCGAGTACGCCTCGGTGATGGTGCCGGTGAACGTCGCTTCGGTGCTGACCTCGCTGGGGGTGCTGTATGTGATGTTTCGCCGCGATCTGCCGCGCCGCTACCCGGTGGGCGACCTGCCGGACCCGCAGGGGGCCATCTGTGATCCGCAGGTGTTCCGGATGGGCTGGGCAGTGCTGGCCGCCTTGCTGATCGGTTACTTCGCCGCCGAGCCGTTAGGGCTGCCTGTCAGCGTGGTCGCTGTGCTGGGCGCGGTCATGCTCTGGATTCCGGCAGCCCGTGGAAGTGCCGTGGACACCCGGCGGGTGCTGGCCGGTGCTCCGTGGCAGATTGTCCTCTTCTCGCTGGGCATGTACCTGGTGGTCTACGGCCTACGCAACGCGGGCCTGACCGACCTGCTGGCCGGGGTACTGAACCGCTTGGCCGAAGGTGGCCTGTGGACGGCCACCCTCGGCACCGGCTTTCTGATGGCGCTGATCTCCAGCATCATGAACAACCTGCCCAGCGTGCTGATCGGCAACCTCGCCATCGCTGACAGCGGGGCTGCGGGGCTGGTGCGCCAGGGCATGGTTTACGCCAACGTGGTCGGCAACGACCTGGGGCCGAAAATCACCCCGATTGGTAGCTTGGCCACGCTGCTGTGGCTGCACGTGCTCACCCGCAGTGGCATCCGCATCGGCTGGGGGCAGTATTTCCGGGTCGGCATCATACTGACGCTGCCGGTGCTCCTCATCACGCTGCTGGCGCTGGCGCTGCGGTTGTCGCTCTAGAGGCCGCCGCCCCCCTTGTCCAGATGGCTTCTAGACTGGAGGCAGAATGAAAATTGCCGTTTTTGGAGATGTTCATGGCAACCGCTGGGCACTGGAGGCGGTCAGACAGGACATAGAGGCCCAGGGGCCCGATGCCTGGGTCAATCTGGGCGATCAGTTGTTCGGCGGGGCCGATCCTGCCGGGGCCTGGGCCATACAGAGCGAACTGCGGGAACAGCGCGGCGTCCTGGAAGTACGCGGCAACACCGATGAGCGCCTGGGTCAGCCGCTGGCCGAGGCCACTGAGAAGCGGGCCATGCTGGAGTGGCTGCACGGCCAACTGCCAGATGGGGCCGCGCAACATGTGAGTAAGCTGCCCCTGAGTATCGAACTGGCGGGCGGCGCGGTGGTGTGCGGACACGGCACGCCGAGCAGCGCCTGGGAGTACCTGCTGTGGAATAAGAAGGCGGAGCGCTGGAAGACCGACGACGAGGTGATGGACAGCCTCACAGACCGGCCCCGCGCGGCCCGCGTGGTGGTGGTCGGTCATTCACACCGTGAACACCTGCGCCAGATCGGGCGACTGACGGTGATCAACTGCGGCGCGGTCAGCCGCCAGAAGGACGGCAACCCCGAGGCCCGCTGGTTGCTGCTGGAAGGCGAGGGAGATGTCTGGCACGCCGAGTTCCGCCGGGTGGACTATGACATAGAAGCGGCGGCTGCCTGGGCTGAAGCCCATGCACAGGGCGGCAAAACAGAAGCCCAGCAACTACGCAGTGGGCGGGAGTAGCCCTTCGCCCCGTACCTACAGGCGGGGATCGAACGGTAGTGGAGAAGTCCCCACCAGCCGCACCGCCTGGGCCACCTGTGGATGGCGGGCGTGAATCAGGTAATTGCTTTGTCCTGGCCCGTACACGTCCAGCGGCAAGATCACCGACGGCACCCGCAGCACTGGTGAAACCTGCTCATCGAACCACTGATCTCCAATGACCTGCGTCGCGGGCGTTTCCGGATGGGCATTCCAGCTTTGCGGAAGCTGGGCCACGTCCAGTTCCGCCACGGCGTCTTCATTGACCTCAAAGCGCAGATACGCGTGCGGCACGGACCTGAGGGCCTTACTGTCCACATGCACCACCACTTCCAGCATGGCCTGCGCCAACGTGTCACTGGCATAGATCACCCGGCGGTCGGCCTGGCCTGCCGGGTCGGGACTGTTCCAGCGTCCGCCGAAGCGGGCGGCCCCAAAGCCGTGCTCCGGCAGATCAGGACTCTGGGCATACTGCACCTTGCTGACCCGGTACAGCGTGAGTGTCACGTATAGACGCCGCGCTCCAAGCGGCCCAGCACCGTAAGCACATATTCGGCCCCACCGGGCAGCAGCGCGAACTGCAGCGGAGTCTTATCCCCGAATGTCTGCCGGGGTGTCATGAGCCAGCGGTGGGCATCCTGCACACTCTGAAAGTAATGTTCGGCGGCTTCGGTGACCCGTGCCAAGTGGTACAGGCTGGCACTGTCGTCCGCACTCAGGGGGCGGCCCCGGCGCCGGTAGCTGTGATAGGTGCTTTCGCTCAGCCCAATCAGCGCCAGGGTCTCCCCCAGCGTCAGGCCCAGGTGCCGGGCGAAGCCCTCCAGCGCCTGGGTACCGAAGCCGGCCTGCGCTGCGTCTCCCAGCTCGATCAGGTTGGTGGCCTGCACCCCCAGCAGCGATGTGCCAGGCAGCGCCGGAGCCGTGCGGGTCGGGGTAAATGTGTAGGTCATTTCGCCGCCTTTCTGGAAGGAATCAACCTAGAGCGGTTCATCCCAACTCCAGATTAGCAGTTTGATTCTCCAGAAATGTTCAGATCAGACCGGAGAAAGGACGCCCTGACCGATCAAGACCCACAGCAGCAAACCCAGCGCGACACGGTAGATCACAAACGGCAAGAAGCTGTTTTTGCTGATGTAGCGCAGCAGCCAAGCAATGGCGGCGTAGCCGGTCACGAAGGCCAGCGCCGTAGCCAATAGGGTGGCCCCCCAGCCAGGGCCGTCCCCACCAAACGCATCCGGCAATTTGAACAAGCCTGAGAGCACCACTGCCGGAATGGCCAGCAAAAAGGCAAAGCGGGTCGCAGCCACCCGGTCATAGCCCAGCAACAGACCACCGCTGATGGTGGCCCCGGAGCGCGACACACCGGGGATCAGCGCCAGCGCCTGTGCGAAGCCCAGGGTAATGGCATCGCGCAGGGTCATGTCCTCGGTCTGTTTGCGGGCGTTGCCCATACGCTCAGCGACCAGCAGGCCCAGGCCGATCACGATCAGCATGGTGGCCGTCACGCGCAGGTCGCGGAACGACGACTCGATCAGGTCTTCTAGCAGCAGGCCCAGCACCCCAATCGGAACAGTGCCCAGCGCGACATACCAGGCCAGCCGTGCATCCGGGTCGGTGCTGCGTAGGAAGGTACGCTCCCGCAGCGAGGTCCACCAGGCCCGCGCCATGCGAATCAGGTCATGCCGGAAATAAATCAGCACGGCCGCCTCGGTGCCGATCTGGGTCACAGCGGTAAAGGCCGCACCGGGGTCATCCCAGCCCAGCAACGCCGGGACGACGCGCAGGTGGGCACTGCTGGATACGGGCAAGAATTCGGTCAGGCCCTGGACAATCCCCAGAACCGAAGCCTGAAAAATATTCATTGAAGCTCCTGCAGTGGACGCAGCCGCACCCGGATCACTTTGAGACCCTGGACCTCTTCAGCCGTCAGGTCATGCCCAGCCCAGTGAATGGTGGTGCCGGTTTCGGGCACGGTACCCAGCTCGGCCAGGAACAAACCCGCCACTGTGGTCACATCTTCGTGGTCAAGCGCCAGACCGTAGTCTTCACGCAGTTCCGAGAGGGTCACTTCGCCGTCCAGCGTCAGCGAGCCGTCCTCGTTGGCGGTAATCCAGGGCAGTTCTTCGGCCCTTTCTTCCTCAATCACATCACTGATCAGATCGTCCATGGTCACGAAGCCTAGGGTACCTCCGAACTCGTCGACCACCAGCGCCGCATGAACCCGCTCACGCTTGAACATGCTGAGCAGTTCCTCCGCTGTGGCCGTGGCCGAGACGCTGGGCAGAGGCCGGGCCAGTTGGGCCAGACCCAGACGGCGGCCATCCACGCGGGCCCGCATGTAATCTTTAATGTGCAGTACGCCGACCACATCGTCCAGCGTACCCCGGTACACCGGGTAACGGCTACGCGGTGAGGCGGCGATGCGTTCCATCACTTCAGCGTCGGTGGCGTCCGCGCTCAGGCCTTCCATGCGGCTGCGCGAGGTCATCAGCTCCTCGGCCTCACGGTCTTCCAGTTCGAAGATGTTGGTGATCAGGCTCTGCTGCACGCTGCCCAGCTGACCACTGGCCGCCACTTCCTCGGTGACGATGGCCAGCTCCTTGGAGTTGTACAGCATGGCTTCCTTGCCGGGATCTTTGATGCCCAGCAGACGCATCATGCCCAGGGCCAGCCAGTTGAGCACTGCCACGGCCGGGCGGAAAATCAGCGAGAAGACCCGCATCAGCGGGTTGATCCGCACGCTGACCGCTTCAGGGGTTTGCAGGGCCAGCGCCTTGGGAATCATCTCGCCGAACACCACATGCATATAGGTAATAAAGCTCAGGGCCACGATAAAGCCTGCCGTGTGGGCGGCTTCATAGGGCAGCCCCCAGCTTTCGAACGGGCCATACAACCAGCGGGCCACCGCCGGTTCGCCGTACATCCCCAGCCCGATAGACGCCAGGGTGATGCCCAGCTGGGCCACGGCGATGTAGCGGTCCTTGCCGGTGGGGTGATCGAAGACCCCCAGCAACCAGCGGGCCGCCCCGCTGCCGCCCTCGGCCAGCGACTGCAGGCGGCTGCGGCGTGCACCGACCAGCGCAAATTCGGCCGCCACGAACAGACCGTTGAGCAGCACCAGCAACAGAATCACCAGCATCGGAATCAAATATTCGGTCATGCTTCGCCTCCGGGGAGCATCAGACCGACCCGGCGCACCGAGCGGCGGTCCATGCTCTCCACCCGCAGCACCAGTCCGCTTTCGAACTGCACTTCATCCCCGATCACCGGCAGGCGGCCCAGTTCCTGCCACATCAGGCCGCTCACCGTATCCACCTCGTCTTCGGCCAGGTTCAGGTCAAAGCGGTCATTGAGGGCTTCCAGCAAGACATCACCGCGCACCGAAACGGCCTGTCCCTGCTGCACGATGGGGTCTTCTTCCTGGTCGAACTCGTCTTGCAGCTCTCCGAAAATCTCTTCCAGGGCGTCTTCAAGGGTGACCATTCCAGCCACTGAGCCGTATTCGTTCACGATCATGGCGCTATGACGCCCAGCCTCACGCAGGGTCTGCCACAGGTCCGGCACCGTCATCAGCTCTGAGACGATCAGCGGCTTTTGCATCACCTGGCCCACCAGCGCTTCAGGATTCTGAGCCGCCGCCAGAAACAGATGCCGCAGGTGCACGATGCCGACCAGTTCGTCGGGACCCTCACCCATCACCGGAAAGCGTGAGTAAGCGCTGCCGGTCAACTGCGGCAGAATATCGCGGGCCCGGGCCTGCGCCGGAATAGTCACCAGCCGGGTACGGGGAGTCATGATCGCGCGCACCACCCGCTGTTCCACATTCAACACACCCGCCAGCATGTCCCGCTCGGCAACGTCAATCAGGCTCCCGGCGGCACTTTCGCGGTACAACCCTTCCAGCTCCTCAGGCGAATGGACATGGGCGTGGCTATGCTCGGAGTGCAGCCCCCAGCGGCGCAGCAGCGCAAACGCCGAACCGTTGAACAGCCGAATGAGGGGAGTAAAGAGCCACAGGCTGAACTGCATGGGCGCCAGCGTGGCGATGGCCAGCCGCTCGGGGTACCGCAGCGCCACCGTCTTGGGCAGCAGTTCGCCCAGTACGACCTGCAACACCGTGATGAAGGCCAGCACGATCAGGACGGCGACCGCTTGCCCCGCCGCACCGAAATACGGCGTAAGCAGCGGAGTCAGTTGAGACTGACCAAAAGAACCTGCCAGCAGGCTGCTGAGGGTAATGCCAACCTGGCAGGCCGCCACATAATTGTCCAGCTTGCGGGGGTCCTTGAGAATCTCCAGCAGACCGGCCGCGCCCCTGTTCCCGGCGTCGGCCAACTCCTGCACCCGTGAGCGGCGTGAGCCCACCGTAGCGAACTCAGCCGCTACGTACAGGGCATTGACCGCCACCATCACCAGGAGCACCAGGACTGGAACAGCGGCGTTCAAAAGACACCCCGAGCAGGTGCAGCTAAATTGTCACAAGTCCCCGGAGGGTCAGCGTCGTCGCACGGCGGCATATCGCATGTGAGTGTAGCGCGTCTCACGCCCCGAGGATGAGAGCGAATTGGGCGGAGCTTGGGCCGGGCCCCTGAAGAGTATGAGCACGCCCATCCAAGCCACGGCAGATCACTTAAAATAGATTTATGGATTTCGATAAGTCTGCCGAGCTGTTCAAGGCGCTGGGTGATCCAGGCCGCCTGAAGATTCTGGCCCTGCTGCAGTGTCCACCGGCCAGCGACTGCGCCCAAGCCCAGGCTGTATGTGCCTGCGACCTGACGGGCTACACGGGCCTGTCGCAGCCTACTGTCAGCCATCACATGCGGCTGCTGGTGCAGGCTGGGCTGGTCACCAACACCAAGCGGGGACGCTGGACCGAGTACGCCCTGAATCCTGAGGGTTTTGCTCAGGCGCGGGGGCTGCTCGCCGCCTTGCAAGTGGCCGATCAGCCGCCCGCCCCTATTCAATGATGTCGTCCGAAAACGTAGGTGAGACGCTGTGTACTCAGGGGGAAACCACCACGGTTGAAGGTCCTATGAAGTGACTGCGGAGCGCCACGGAGATGGCCGAGAGAACACGCCCAGACCAGGGGCAAAGATGACTGTGCTCAGGAGAAACCCTGAGCCCTGCGGAACGAGGGCCGGGGCCTGGCAACGCCACCTGGGTGAGCGCCCTGCACGGCACCGCAAGGCTGGGATGGCCCCGACTGTCAGCGTGACTGAAGCGCTGACCCTCACTGGTCAGATGCCGCTGATCACTGCGCTAGTGGCTTCTACGGTAGGGGCTTCTGCGGTCTGCGAACGGCGCTGCCACTGGGCGGTCCAGTCCAGGGCCGAGCGCAGGGCGTCTTCAGTGCTGAGCTGCGGCGACCAGTCCAGCCATTCCCGCGCCCGCGTGATGTCGGCGTAGGCCCCGGCCACGTCCCCTGGGCGCCGGGGGCCTTCCTCGACCTGCAGGGCGCGGGGCGCCACCGCCTGAAAAGCCTGTACCAATTCGCGGACTGTCTGACCCTGGCCGGTGCCCACATTGATAATCAGCAGGCCGGACGGCTGACCCTGCGCCTGCGCGGCCTGCTCGAAGGCCGTCTCGAAACCTTCCAGCGCGCGGACATGGGCCTGGGCCAGGTCCCAGACATGGATGTAGTCCCGCAGACCCGTGCCGTCACGGGTGGCGTAATCGGTCCCGGTGATCCGGAATTCGGTGTCCCGGTTCATGGCACTCAACATCCGCCCCAGCAAGTTGGCCGGGTCTTCGAGGTAAGGGCCACTGCGCCGCGCCGGGTCCGCGCCGATCGGGTTGAAGTACCGCAGGGCGATGCCCCGGAGTGGCTCACCGTTTGCCTGAGCGGCGGCGCAGAGGTCCGCCAACATCTGCTCGGTCATCAACTTGCTGCGGGCATAGGGACTGGACGGGGCCAGGGGGCTGTCTTCAGTGACGCGTTCATCATCAGGAGTTGCGTACAGGCTGGCACTGGAACTGAAAATCACGCGGGACTGGCCCAGTTCCCGCAAGGCAGCAAACAGGTTGAGGCTGGCCACCACATTCTCGCGGTAGTACAGCTCCGGCTGCGCCACCGACTCGGGGACCACGATCCGGGCTGCGAAATGCAGGGTTGCGCTGATGTCTGGATGATCGCTGAAGATCTGATGAAGCAAGGCGCGGTCGCCCACGTCGCCGCGGTAAAAAATGCGTCCCTGTGTAAATTCTTCGCGTCCCAATACCAGTGAATCCAGCACCACCGGCTGGTGACCGGCGTCTTCCAACGCCGCGCAGGTCGTGCTCCCGATATATCCCGCCCCTCCCGTGACCAAGACCTTCATGACTGTGAATATAATCGGCAGAGCATGGACTTTCTGACGTTGGGCATGAAGGATCCTTTCAGGCTTGCAGCACTGGAACGATCGGCGCTGGTGCCTGCACCCTCACCCAGGGAGATTCAGGTATGACCCAGTCTGCTCTCCCACTCGACACTGGCCATGCACAGGATCTGGACCTTGCGGCATTGGCACGTTTGCTGCGCGGCGCTTGGCTGCCTATTCTGCTGACCGCCAGCGCCCTGAGCACCGCCGCTTATTTTTATGCCGACGCCCGCCCGGACGTATACCGGACCTCGGCTGGCCTGGCCGCCCTTCCGGCGACTTCGGGCAATGCCCTGATCAGTAACTCGCTGGTCACTGCCCCGGCATTGCCACCGCAGGTGGTCGACCGGGCACTACGGAGTCCTGAGGTGACGGAAGCGGCCTTCAAAGCTCTGGAAGACAAAGGACTGGACCCAGCCCAGCGCCAGGCCGTGGTGGACGCGGTGCAGGCCGAGTGGCGCTCTGGTCAGTACCAAACGGTCACCCTGAGCGCCAACGTGGACCAGAATCTGGTGGGCAGCTATGAAGTGACGGCCCAGGCAGGAAGTCCCGAAGCGGCGCAGGCCACCGCGAACGCCTTTGCACGCGCACTCTTGGAGTGGGACCGCCAACGCGCCCTGAATGGTGTAGAGCGGGCGTACAGCAATCTCACCACTCGCCTGGACGTGCTTGACGGTGCCCCGGTAGTCGGCGGTGAGGCGGTCGATTCCGCTACGGCCAATCAGATGCGCTCTGAGGTGGTCCAGTCCTTGCAGCAAGTCGAGGTGCTGCGGGAAACCGTCAGCGGAACCCTGTCCCTGATTGCCGGCGCGGTCCTGCCCAACGAGCCAGTGGCGCCTAAGCCCCTAAGAGACGCCCTGCTGGTGTTCGGGGCCACTGTCTTTGCCGGGCTGCTGCTGGCTCTGGCCCGTGACCGCCTGGTGAAGCGGGTTCAGGACACCGAGTCGCTGCGGAGCCTGGGCCTCCCCATTCTGGGGCTCCTGCCCCCAGTGAACCTGCGCCGTTCCGATCCTGCGGGAATTTCCAGTTTTCTGAGGCATGGCAGCTTCCGGGAGGGGCTAGAATTCGTGCGCTTGGGCGTGACGACTGCCTTGGACGATCTCAGCGGCTCGGCTACGCCGCGCGCCCCGTTAATCGCGATCTCCAGTGCCGATATGGACGAGGGCAAGAGCGTGATTACCTCTGGCCTGGCGGCCACCTTCGCCCTGCGGGGCATGCGAGTGCTGGTGGTTGATGCCGACATCTTCCGGCACCGCCAGCGCCAGCTGCTGGCCCCAGAGGGACAGCCGCTTCAGATCATTCCATTGGACGACACCGAACTGTGGGTTTCCGTGCAGTACCAGACCGACCTGTTGAACCTGCGCCGGGGACACCTCAACCCCGAGGCCCTGCTGCAAAGCATTGAAGGTTTACGCCAGAATTACGACATCGTCCTGATCGATACCCCGCCCATCCTGAAAGTGGCCGATACCCTGGCGCTGGCGCGGCGGGTGGACGGTTTGGTGCTGGTGGCAGCCGTCGGCATGCCGCAGGCCCAGGTAGAGCGGGTGGTGGCCGAAACTTCACGCCTGGGCATCCGTCCGCTGGGCTTGATCCTGAACCGCTACCGGGGCGGTGGCATCACCGATCCTTACGGCTATGGTCCTTCCCCTGCCCTGACCCTGGAGCAAGGAGGCAATTATGGTCATGCCCGGAACTGAGCACCACACCGGGATGTCGACTCAGGTGAGCGCACTGCTGGACTACCATCTGAGACTGTCCCGCGTACTGGCGGCCCTGCACCCAGGCCACCCGCTCAGTGCGGCGCGGCTGGCCTACGGTCTGGGTGAGGCCGAATTGGCCCGCGCCCTGCTGGCCCGTAGCGGCAGTCTGCTGGACAGCGGTGAGGCCCGCCGTGAGCTGAAAGTGCCTCCGGCCGCCGAGTTGCTGGCCCAGGCGCAAGCAGCGCGCCACACCTTGCCCACACCGCCTCAGGCACACCTGAGTGATACCCAGCAAGAAATGTACATCCGTGTGCTGGCCGGACTGCTGGTCTCAGACGCGCAACAGGTGCAATCCTTCTTAGAGCGGCCCGCTGCCCCTCTGAGCGGTACTGACCCAGGACTCTGGCGACTTCCGGCTCTGCCCGAACAGCAGCGCTGGCCTGCCGGTCTGGCCCTGGCGGACCAGCAACCGGTTCATTGGGTAACCGCCTCCTGGGGCGGACGCTGGGGCCTGCGCGAACTGTTCCGCACCCAGGGGCAGGGAGGCGCTGCCGAGCTGGGATCACTTGAGGCGCTTACGACCACCCTGAGCGCCCATCTGTCGTGGGACCTGCCTGCACTGCCGGCTCTGCTGACCCGTCCCCTGCTGCTGGAAGGCCTGGAAACACTCTCCCCAGGACGCCGGGGCGCTGTCACTGCACTGCTGGCTGATGCGGCGACACTGTTCGGCTGGACCGTTATCCTGCTCCCGGCCTATGAGACGGTCTGGTCAGGCCTCTTCCGGCCCCTGCCCTTGCCCAGTGGCCTGCCCCTGCCCAGTGGCGCGGCGATGTCAGCCGTGGCCCACGCCCCGGCCGACCTACAAATCACTCCTCCTGGCCCTCCCATGTTCTTGGCTGAGCTGGCCGCGCAGCTGAGAATCCTGCCAGGACGCCATCTGGTGATGCTGCATTCACGGGCCAGTGCCGGACGCCTGGCCGGGATGGTGCCCGGCAGTCTGCTGCTGTCCAGCAGTCTGTGCCGCGCTCATCTGGCACAGCGCATGACCGAGATCGCCGCGCACCCGGCGCAGGGCCTGACCGTGATCGCCACCACCCTCCCTGCCACCCCCATGGGCCTGTTTGACCGGGTCTACCATCTGCTGGCCCCACTGCCCCACCTGGCAGAAGCCGCTGCGCTGAGCCGCAGTCCACTGCAACTGATCCAGCTGCATGATGTGGCGGTCCCGCCCGCCTGGGCACAGGCCACGCAGTTGACCATGGACCTCCTCAGCCAGGGTCAGTCGCCCAGTGACCCACAGGTTCAGCGCCACTACGCCGAGCAGCTGCAGGCCGCCATACCGCAGCGCAACCGTAGCTTGCCCTCGCAGCAGCTGCGCTCGCAGCAGCAATACGCCTCTCTCGCCAGTGAACTGGCCGCCCAGCGTGGTTCCGCAGTTCCAGTCCTGATTGCTCTCGATGCTGAGGGACAGCAGGTCATCGAGACCTACCGGGAACGCAGCTGGCTGTCCAGCCGTGACCTGCGTTACGCCGCCTGGATCACCTCCAACGAGGCCCAGCAAGCACTGCGCAGCGGCGAAGCCAAACAGACCGGCTCGGGCTGGGCACTGGTCTGGCAGGGCCGCTACGACCCGAATTATGGCCTGGCCTGGCCCTACGTAGAGCAGGCCTTGGCGGCCAATGACGAGCACGAATAGCTGCCGACCCGCGCAAATATAAATCTCCCCCTAATGCCCTGAACCTTGCTGGGCACACAAGATCGTCTTATACTGCAAAGTGAACTGCTTTATAAATCAAAGCAGATCGTCCGTGCTGGCCCTCACAGATCAGCATTTCCCTCTCGCCCGCTTTCCTTTTTAGGAGAAACTCCATGGCAGACCTCAAAATCATCGGCATTTCCGGCAGTCTCCGCAAGAACTCGTACAATACGGCCCTGATCCGTGCCGCGCAGGAACTTACGCCTGAGGGCACCACCTTCGAGATCGTAGAAATCGGTGAGCTGCCTCTGTTCAACGAAGATCATGAACAGGATCCCCCTCAGGTGGTCAAGGACCTGAAAGCCAAAATTGAGGCTGCCGACGCCGTGGTATTCGCCACGCCGGAATACAACTACACCATTCCGGGTGTCCTAAAAAACGCCATCGACTGGGCTTCACGTCCTTATGGGAACAACTCCTGGGCGGGCAAAACTGCCGCTGTCATGGGAGCCAGCATCGGCGGAATCGCCACGGCCCGCGCCCAATATGACCTGCGCAAGACCTTCGTGTTCCTGAACGTGCATGACGTCAAACAGCCGGAAGTGATGGTGGCACAGGCCCAGAACAGCTTTGATGAGCAGGGCAACCTGACCAATGAGGACACCAAGAAGTTCATCCGTCAGCAGTTGGAAGCGCTGGTCGAACTGACCCGCAAGTTGCAGGGCTGAGGTCGGTCCTGCACCGCAAGAGCAAGATCAGGTCACGCCTGCTCCTGCTGCAGAAGCCATCCCAGCTCCGTCCAGGATGGCTTTTTTATGGCCCAGCCACTAGAGGTCATCCGGAACATGGGACTTGGGACCTAGCGGCCTCCGTGTCTACTCGCCCTGCTCGCATAAAAGAGTGGAGGTGGCCGCATCTCCATTCTTTTCCGGACCGGCTCTAGTCAAGCAATTTGTCCGGCGTGAACGGCAGCTGGCGGAGCCTTTTCCCGGTGGCGTTATAAATCGCGTTGCCAATGGCGGCCGGCACACCTACGATTCCGATCTCGCCGATGCCCTTGGCACCAGTCGGGCCGAACATGGGATCAGGATGTTCGACCCAGCAGGCCTGCACATCAGGGGCGTCGGCATTGGCAGCGATGTGATAACCCGCAAAGTCGCTGTTGACGACATGCCCGAAGCGTGAATCCAGGTAACTTTCCTCGTGGAGCGCGGCGGAAATCCCCATGGTCATCCCCCCGATGAACTGCGAGTTGGCGGTGCGGGGGTTGATGATGCGGCCTGGGTCATACACACCCAGCATGCGGGTCACGCGCACTTCGCCGGTAACGGTACTGACCTTGACTTCAGCAAAATGGGCTCCGTAAGCGTCCATCACGTACTGCTTGGCCTCGTCGGGGTAGTGGGTACCGCCCTGTGCCTCGTCGCCTTCCTTGGGGTGTTCACCGTATTTGCTCCGGAAGTTCACAGCAGCCACCATCACCGCACTGCCCCAGTTGTAGGTGCCGGTAGAGCCGCCCGCCAGATAGGCCACCGGGAGATCAGTGTGTCCGATCTGAAGCGCGATATCTTCCTCGCCCACCTGCAGGGCGTCGGCGGCGATCTGGGTCAGGGTGGTCCAGGTACCGGTCCCCAGGTCAGCCGCAGCAATCGCCACGTGATACTTGCCTCCTTCAAACTTCACGCTGGCTTTGGTGGCCAAGGTCATCTGTTTGGGGTAGCTGGCGCTGGCCACCCCCATGCCGTACAGCCACTCGCCTTCCTGGCGGCTGCGCGGCGCGCTGCGTCGCTGATCCCACCCAAACAGCCTGGCTCCTTCACTGAAACACTCGTCCAAGTGATGACTGGAGTGGGGCTTGCCGCTTTCGGGGTCGGTGCTGGGCTTGTTACGCAACCGTAACTCGATGGGGTCCAGGCCCAACTTCACCGCCAGTTCGTCCATCGCCGTTTCCTGCGCGAACATCCCAGGGAACTCACCGGGCGCCCGCATGAAGGTGGCCGGGCCGATGTCGAGGGGCACCATCCGGGTGCTGGTCTCACGGTGGGGCGCGGCGTACAGATGCCGGGTGGCATTGACAGTCTGCTCAGCGAACTGCTTCAGGCGGCTGCTGCTCTGCTGCACGTCATGAGCAATGGCAGTCAGGGTACCGTCCGACTGCGCACCCAGCCGGAAACGTTGGTGGGTGGTCAAGCGGTGGCCCACCGAGCGGAACATCTGCTGACGGGTCAGCATGTACTTGACCGGGCGGCCCGGCAGCAGCTTGGCGGCCATGACCGCCAGCATCACCTGGGCGTGCGGAATGCCCTTGGAACCGAAGGCCCCGCCCACATACGGCGAATTGATTTCGATCTGCTGCGGCAACAATCCCAGCACCGGAGCCAGCATCAGCCGTTCGAAGGCCACCCCCTGCGAGGCATCGTGAATCAGCAGATGTGGCCGATCACCCAGCAGACCCAGCACCCTGTCCAGGCGTTCTTTGTCCCACTGGGCGATCACCGAGTGCATTTCCATCGGGTTGTGGTGCTCGTAGGGAGTGGTATAGATCTCGTCCACCACAGCGTCAGCCTCAGCTAGCCCCTGCTCCACATCGCCCTGACTGGAGTTGGACGGTATTCCGGTATTGATCCTTCTGGGATCGTAACGTTCAGGGTGATCGGGCCGGAAGTGCGTGTCGTGCGGCTCGGCACCGTATTCCACCCTCACCAGGCCAGCAGCGTGACGGGCGATCTCTGGCGTTTCGGCCACCACGGCACCGATGTACTCGCCGAAATAATGCACCTCGTTGTTCTGCAGGATGTACAACTCGTTGTCGGTCTTGGCAAACAGGTTCGGGGCGTTTTCGTGCGTCATGACTTCCAGCACGCCTGGCACAGCCAGGGCCGCGGCCACGTCGATGGATTTGATTTTGCCCTTGGCGATGGTGGAGGTCAGCGCAAACAGGTAGGCCGGGTTCTTGACAGGTTGTTCGTAGGCATAAGGGGCCGTTCCGGTGACTTTGAGCGGCCCGTCTTTACGTATCCGGTCTTGCCCGACACTGTTCGCTCTCGGCGCTTGCTTGGCAGTGGTCATGCGTTTCCCTCCCCGGCGCGGCGCTCGGCACTGCGGCCCTGTACCAGTTCTTCGAGCACCGATATCACCGTATTGCGCAGCATCGGCACCTTGAAAGCGTTCTCTTGGCCCACCCTGGCCCCAGCCAGCTCCGCTTCGGCGGCCGCCCGGAAATGCTCAGCGGTGGCCGGTTGGCCCGTCAAATAGGCCTCGGCCTGCTGCGCCCGCCAGGGCTTGTGGGCGCAGCCGCCGAACGCCAGGCGCACCTCCTTGACCTGCCCACCTTCAACTTGCAGAGTTGCCGCCACCGACACCAGCGCAAAAGCGTAGGAGGACCGCTCGCGTACCTTGCGGTATGTCGAACGGGCTGCCGTAGGCAGCGGCGGAATTTCGACGGCTGTAATCAGTTCTCCGGCCCTCAGGTTGGTATCGAGGTGTGGCGTCTCACCCGGCAGACGGTGAAACTCCGCAAAGGGAATCCGCCGTTCACCCTGCTGGCTTGCTGTGACGACCACAGCGTCCAGCGCCGCAAGCGGCACGCACATGTCGGATGGATGAACCGCCACGCAGGCGTCCGAGGTGCCAAAAATGGCGTTGTACTTCCCGTACCCTTCCCGGGCCGAACAGCCTGTCCCCGGCTCACGCTTGTTACAGGGAGTGGTGAGGTCCTGAAAGTACACGCAGCGGGTGCGCTGCAGCAGATTTCCGCCGGTGGTCGCCATGTTCCGCAGTTGGCCCGAAGCCCCGGCCAGCAATGCCTCCGATAGAAATGGATACTTCCGACGGATCAGCGGGTGGGCTGCCATGGCACTGTTTCTGACCAGGGCACCGACCCTGACCCCCCCGTCAGGCAATTCACTGATGTCGGTCAGATCCAGGCGCGACACGTCCACCAGTTGCTCCACCTCCCGAATCCCCAGCTTGAGATGATCCAGCAGATTGGTGCCCCCCGCCAGAAAGGCTCCCTGCGGCGCGATGGCGTCCAGTGCTCCCTGGACGCTGTGCGCCCGCTGATAGTCGAACAGCTTCATGGCGTCACCTTTTCTGGGACGGGCAGTGGCTGTGCCGCCTGCGCCGTTTGCGAGTCGGCCACTTCACGAATGGCCGCCACGATATTGACATAAGCCCCGCAGCGGCACAGATTTCCGCTCATCCGCTCGCGGATTTCACCGTCGGTCAGTTCAAAAGAGGCGTTGACGTCGGGGGTCACATGGCTGGGCATTCCCGCCTGGTACTCGTGCAACATGCCCACGGCCGAGCAGATCTGTCCTGGCGTGCAGTATCCGCACTGAAACCCATCGTGCTCCAAAAAGGCCTGCTGCATCTCGCCCAGCTCATCAACCGTGCCCAGTCCCTCGGCGGTTACGATGTCCGCGCCGTCGTAGGAGGCGGCCAGACACAGGCAAGACAGCACCCGGCGCTCACCGACCAAGACGGTGCAAGCTCCACACTGACCGTGGTCACAGCCTTTCTTGGGTGACATGATGCCCAGCTTGTCGCGGAGCGCATCGAGGACCGTGGTGCGGGGGTCGATCTGAAGGTCATACTCCTGACCATTGACAGTGAATTGAACAGGAACAGTCATGGTTGACTCCCTTGGGGTGAGATGGACTTGAGGCCGCTTCAGAACAACATACCTTGCAGGCGAGGCTTGCTTGCTGTCCGGCACGCCTCCTGGCAGAACGCCTACCGCTGTCCAGCATGACTGCCATCCGGTGCCGACGTGCCGTGGCCGACCTTCTATGCCGGTCGCTCGGCAGGCGCAGTCACCTTTCAGCCGCCGAATCTATCCCAATTCTCTCTGGCCTGACCGCATGCTCCAGGGGTCCGTGTCCTCTGCCCAGCCCCGGCGCAGCGGCGATGGCACGGGCCACATAGGCATGTGCATCAGCGACCGCCTGTGGCAACTCCAACCCCAGCGCCAGCCCTGCCGCAATCGCCGCCGAGAGGGTACACCCGGTGCCGTGGGTGTGGCGGGTGTACTGACGGGGAGCAGTCAAAAGGGACGCCTGACCCTGCCAGCGCAGGCAGTCCATCACGGTCTCTCCTGCCGCGTGACCTCCTTTCAGCAGCACATTCTTGCCGTCCAGCGCCGTGCCCAGTGCCTCGGCTTCCGGCAGATTGGGCGTGACCAGGGTCGCCAGCGGCAGCAAACCGTGAATCAGCGCCTTGGTGGCTGCCGGGTCGAGCAGTGACGCGCCCCCCTTGGCCACCATGACCGGGTCCAGAATGACCGGAACATCCACGCCGCGTAGCGCTTCCGCCACCGCACCAATGATGTCGGCCTGGCCCAGCGCCCCGATCTTGATCGCCTGGGGCGGCAGATCGGACAGCACCGCCTCAATCTGCGCGGCGATCATCTCCGGCGGCAACGGATAAACCTGCTGCACACCCAGTGTGTTCTGGGCCGTGATCAGCGTGAGCGCCGAAGTGCCGAATACCCCGAACGCCTGGAAGGTCTTGAGGTCAGCCTGAATCCCGGCCCCACCCCCTGAATCCGACCCGGCGATGGTCAGGACGATGGGTTTAGACGGGGACACCGTTTCTGGTTGGTTCATTACATCTCCTGAAGTGGTCACAGCACCAGCTCCGCCACCCGGCGGGCTGTCAGTGGGGCCAGCAGTGCGCCGTGCCGCCCATGCCCGGTGGCCACCGTGACACGCGGCAGGGTGGGATGTGGCGCCACCAGCGGCGGGCCAAAAGGATTGACTGGCCGCAGCCCCACCAGGTCACGCGCCCAGCACTGGGGCCATGCCTGATCCGCAAACAGCTCACTGGCTACGCCCAGCAGCCAGCCGCGCTCGCGCACGCTGGGGCGGTGGCTGTCGGTTGCCCGCGCGGTGGCCCCGATATATAAACCGTCCGGGCGGCCCAGGCCGTAACGAGCATGGCCCCCGCCAGGCGGCGCAAAGCGGGCTGGGGCGCCGGGCTGGGTCTGTAGCAACACCGCCTGACCGCGCACCGCCGCCACCTTAACCCCGAAAGCCCGTGTCCAGACACCGCAGGCCAGCACGACCTGATCCGCGCAGAACTCCCCCTCAGAGGTGCAGACCCGCACCCCGCCGCGCACTGGCAAGAGGCGTTGCACCTCGGCGCAGCGCAGGTTCAGCCCAGTTCGGGCCGCGGCCACCACCAGTGGCGGGCAGGTGCGGGCTTCGTGTGGGCATACATAGACACTGCGGTCTGGTTGCAGATGCTCTACGCCAAAGGTCAGCGGCACCGTCCAGCCAGCCCCCTTTGACAGACGGTGGGCAAACTCCGGCCAGAGGCTCAGGCTGGTCTGCGCGTCCTGCTCCAGCGGCGTGCCTGCAAGGCGCTCTCCCTGGGGGGAAAGCATTCCCGCACCGGCTTTCCAGGCGGCCCCGGCCCGGCCTGCGTCCAACACCAGCACTTCGGCCCCGGCCTGGGTCAGTTGCCAGGCCACCGCTGACCCGATCAGGCCCGCGCCCACCACGGCGATCAGACTGGAACCTCCGGGTCGGGCAGGCGCACCACGCCCATCTGCGGACTGCTGGGGCTGGCGGTGTCGCGCACCCCCATGCGGCCCGCCCGATACCCGGCGCGGCCCGCCTGTACGCCAAGCGCAAAGGCCTGGGCCATCGCCACCGGGTCACGGGCCTCCGCCACAGCAGTGTTGACCAGCACGGCGTCTGCGCCCAGTTCCATCGCTGCCGCCGCTTCACTGGGGACGCCCAAGCCAGCGTCCACCACAACCGGCACGCTGGCCCCGTCCAGCACGGTGCGGATCAGCGGGGCCGTCAGCAGTCCCCGTCCGGACCCGATGGGTGAGGCGAGTGGCATTACGGTGGCGCAGCCCACACGCTCTAGCTCACGCGCCAGCACCGCGTCGGGCTGCACATAAGGCAACACGGTAAAGCCCTCGGCGCAGAGTACTTCAGCGGCCCGCAGGGTACCCACCGGATCAGGCAGCAGGTAACGCGGGTCAGGAATGACTTCCAGCTTGACCCAGTTGGTCCCGGTCACGGCGCGGGCCAGCCGGGCCACCCGCAGGGCTTCTTCAGCCGTGCGGCATCCGGCAGTGTTGGGAAGCAGCTGGTAGCGGTCCCAGTCCAGTGCCTCCAGCAGGCCGTCATGCCCAGCACTTCTCAGCTCTACCCGGCGAATAGAAACGGTCACGATCTGCGCCCCGCTGGCCTCAATGGCCTCACGCATCACGGTGAAGTCAGGATATTTGCCAGTGCCTAGCATCAGACGGCTGGGGAAGGGTTGGTCGGCAATCATAAGTTGATCAGTCATGGATTCAGCTCCTTGAAGTGAGGACCGACGGCGGATCACACGGGCTCAGGTCTCCCCGCCTCCACCTTCTGGTCTGTCCGCGCCGCTATCCCCCCACCATCATCCGCACCACATCCACCACGTCGCCGGGGCAGAGTTCACGGTCAGGCAGGTGGCCCGCAGCGTAAAAGTCGTCATTGACGGCTGCCGCCACGCGCGCCGGCTCCTGGTCCAGTTGCCGCAGGAGTTCCAGCAGCGTGAGACCGGGGGTCAGGGGGTAGGGGTCGCCATTGAAGGTCAAGGTGGGCAATTGAGGGTCAGCGTGTGAAGGCATGGAGGCTCCTTGCAGAATGAAATGGGCTCAGGTCGCTGGGCTTTCAGTCCATTGCCTGCGACGTTCTGCCTCATGGAGTGCCCCCATCAACTCCGCAGCCGCCTCGGCCGGGTCCGGCGCGTCCAGTACAGCCCGGACCACCGCCACACGGCTGGCTCCGGCGTCCAGCGCTTGCCCGATGGTCCCGGCATCTATCCCGCCGATGGCATACCAGGGGCACGGCGGATTCAGCGCGGCCACCTGGCGGATGTAGTCCAGGCCCACCGCAGCCTGGCCTGGTTTGGTGGGGGTCGTGTGAACCGGGCCGCAGGCGAAATAAGCGGGAGCTTCTGCCAGTGTGGCGGTCGCCTGCTCAGAGGCATGGGTGGAGCGCCCGATCATCAGTTCCGGCGCCAGACGGCGGGCCCAGGTCACAGGCAGGTCGTTCTGCCCCAGATGGACGCCATCGGCTCCGGCAGCCAGCGCCACGTCTGCCCGGTCATTCACGAAGAAGGGAACGCGGCGGGCGTGAGCCAACTCACGCACCCGCTCGGCCAGGGCGATGTAGGGCCGCGCCTCCCAGTCTTTGCAGCGCAGTTGCAGGGTGTCCACTCCACCGTCCAGAGCCGCCGCAATGCGGGCCAGCAAATCAGCTTCGCTTTGGCCGGGGCGGGGTGTGGCGACGAGGTAGAGGCGGCCCAGGGCGAGGGCCGAGGACTGAGGGCCGGTGACTGTATCTTTTACCCTCTGCCCTCTGCTCCCCGCGCCACGCTTATCCATCGTCCCGCGCCGCCGCGTAGATTTCTCCGCCCTGGCTGCGGAACTCCTGCGCCTTCTCGGCCAGGCCCTCGGCCATGTAGGCCTGCAGGTCACCCGCCAGGTCCTGACTCAGCTTCATGGAACAGAACTGCGGTCCGCACATGGAGCAAAAGTGCGCGGTCTTGGCGGCCTCGGCAGGTAGCGTCTGGTCGTGAAAGGCGCGGGCGCGCTCGGGGTCCAGGCTGAGATTGAACTGGTCTTCCCACCTGAACTCGAAGCGGGCCTTGCTGATGGCGTTGTCGCGGTACTGCGCCCCAGGAAAACCTTTGGCGAGGTCGGCGGCGTGGGCGGCCAGCTTGTAGGTCACGACCCCTTCGCGCACGTCCTCGCGGTCGGGCAGGCCGAGGTGTTCCTTGGGCGTCACGTAACACAACATCGCCGTTCCGTGCCAGCCGATGGTCGCCGCACCAATGGCACTGGTGATGTGGTCGTAGCCCGGCGCAATATCGGTGGTCAGTGGCCCCAGCGTGTAAAAGGGCGCTTCCAGGCAGGCTTCCAGCTCGCGGGTCATGTTTTCCGCGATAAGGTGCAGCGGCACGTGCCCCGGCCCTTCGATCATGGTCTGCACGCCCTCCTCCCAGGCAATGCGGGTCAGCTCGCCCAGGGTCTGCAGCTCCGCGAACTGGGCCTGGTCATTGGCGTCCTGAATGGAACCGGGACGCAGCCCGTCACCGAGGCTGAAGGTCACGTCGTATTCGCGCATGATCTCGCAGATCTCGCGGAAGTGCGTATACAGAAAGTTCTCCTGATGGTGCGCCAGGCACCAGCGGGCCAGGATCGATCCCCCCCGCGACACGATCCCGGTGCGGCGGTTCGCGGTCAGCGGCAGCCAGGGCAGACGCACCCCGGCGTGCACCGTGAAGTAGTCCACGCCTTGCTCCGCTTGCTCGATCAGGGTGTCCCGGTAGATCTCCCAGGTGAGGCCCTCGGCCACGCCACCCACCTTTTCCAGTGCCTGATAGATCGGGACCGTACCGATCGGCACCGGGCTGTTGCGGACGATCCATTCCCGCGTCTGGTGAATCTCCGGGCCGGTCGAGAGGTCCATCACCGTATCCGCGCCCCAGCGGGTGGCCCAGATCAGCTTTTCGACCTCATCCACGATAGAAGCGCGGACCACCGAATTGCCAATGTTGGCATTGATCTTGACCCGGAACCCACGCCCGATGATCATCGGTTCCAGCTCCGGGTGCATCACGTTGGCGGGAATCACCGCCCGGCCACGCGCCACCTCGGCGCGGACATACTCCGGGGTAATCTCACGCGGCATGGCAAAGCCGTGCCCGAAGCCGGGATGCTGATGGGTCAGGCCACCGTCCTCAGGCTGGCGCATCGCTTCACGCAGGGCGATGTATTCCATCTCGGGCGTGATCTCTCCGGCGCGGGCGGCCTGCATCTGGGTGCGGCCACGCGGCTTGACCCAAGTCCGGACCGGCGATAAGCCGCGCTCCAGGTCAATCTGTGCGGCAGCGTCGCTATACGGCCCGCTGGCGTCATACACATACACATCAGGATTGGGGACCGAGCGGGTCAAGCTGCCCAGGTGTTCCTGGGTGGGGCTCTGACGGATCACCCGAACCGGCACGCGAATGTCCGGTCGCTGAGGGTGCTCCAAGTAGGCCTTATCACTGCCCGGGAATGGCCCCAGGGTCAGGCCGGTCAGTTCACGCCCGGCATCCTTTTTACTGAATTTGGTCTTGTCAAGTGTGGCGCTCATGCAGCCTCCAGTCCTGACGGAAGGAAGGCGCAGCAGACAGCCATGATCCGCCCCCATGGGGCAGGTCAGACCTTACAGTGTGTCTTTTTTTCACGCGCATCACGTTCCCTCCGCTGGTCTTAGCCAGATCAGGTTCAACGGGTTGGACAGGCGGTGTCTGCCTGCTCTCCTCTCAGCCACGCTGGGCACCCCGAGTGATGTCTCGGAGTGTGCCACGCGCTGGGGCGCGGGTCAAGCAGAGGAACCGCCCCATTCCTCGCTTGCAATCTGTCTTTCTTTCTAGCTTTCTTTCAAGTGATGGCACTTTCAAACTTGCTTTCTTTCTTGTAACCTTTCTTTATGGCAGAAGTGATTTCGATTCTTTCGCGTAAAGGTGGTGTCGGCAAGACGATGACCGCCTTACATGCCGCTGCCCTCTTGGCCGCCAGGGGCGAGGACGTGGCGATTCTGGACAAGGACCCTGAAGGCAGCGCTGGCGCTTGGGCGCGGGCAGCAGGGGATCTCCCCTTTCAGGTGTACCCTGACGGCAAGCAGACCCAGGCCATAAAGCACGGCTGGGTGGTGGTAGATACTCCACCCAACGACCCGCGTGCCCTAGGTGAGGCCGCCCGTATCGCCACTCGCGTCATCGTGGTTGCCAAATGCAATGCCCTGGAAGCTGACCGCCTGATTCCGACGCTGGACGCGCTGGCCGCCTCTGGGTTTGCCGGTCAGTGGGGAATCTTGCTGACCCAGGCCAGAGGCAGTCTGGGCAGAGAAATGCAGAGTGCTCTGGAAGAGGAAGAGTTGCCGGTCTATGGCATCATTCCGCATCTGGTCAAGTTCGAGCGGTCTTTTGGCCTGGTACCTGAAGACCTCAGTGAATATGGTGAAGCGCTTCAGGAGGCCCTGAAATGAGCCGCAAAAAAGGATTCAGCATCGGTGCAGCCATGAAAGAGCGGATGAACCAGAACGAGTCAGCTGCACCCGGCGGCACCGCCGAGTTGATTGGCCCTCAGGTCGCGTCTGCGCCAGCTCCGGTAGATATGACACCGCCATTGCCAGAAGCCGGTCTTCCTCCCGCAGCTGCCCCGGCTCCCTCCAGCAATCCAGTCACAGCAGACCCTGTCAGCGATCCACTGGAGTCATTCAATACCCGCCTACCGCGCAGTCTGCACCGCCGTCTAAAAGTTCATGTGGCGCTGAACGGTCAGAAAATTCAGGATGTGATGCATCAAGCCCTGGACGAATACCTGCATCGCCACGGCAGTTAGTCCGAGTCGTGCAGCATGGCCAGGCCTATGGCGCGCTCTTCACCATTCCGCTGACCCTCTGGAGCGCCGCCGCCCTCCTGGTGAAGTGGCCAGTATCCACCCTCTGCCTTAAAGCGCTCTTTCGTTTAGTTATAAAATTATACCAAGTATAATATTTTAAAGTGGAGCTTGAGCTCCAGCTTAGGCTGGGGAAAAATTCACGAAGTTCGGCAGGGGGTGACCGAGCCTAGTGAGAGGGGGAGACGAGGTATTTGCAGAGCAAATACCTGAGGGAGTGATGAAGGCAACGGCTTTATCTATGTAATTCGCCCTTTACTACCGTGATTATTCCCTTCCGTTAAACTGGCTGTACCTTGAGTCTGTCTGTGTACCCACCCCTCGTGACCGGCTTGGAAGACCAGCTGATTGTCCAGGAAGGTCAGGTAACGGGTGATAGGGGGATCTTTATGGCCCGCTTGAAGCAGTCGGAGAATCCACAGACCTGTCTCTGCGGCGAGCGGATCTACAAGGGGAGACAGGGGGTCGCTACGCTTGCGGATCTCCCCTGGGGCGACCGCCCATCCGAACTCTGGGTGGACTATTTCCATTGGCAAGGGGGGAAGGGTCACCTCTGCCGCTTTCCCCAGCCTCTGGCGGGGCTTCAAGCTGGTCTAGACAGCAGCGCACCAGAGGCAGGTAAGCGTCGGCGCGGCATCAAGATGACCCAGCGCCTGCTGGATGAGGTCACCCGCCGTTATCTGCAAGGGCAAAGCAGCGCCTCCCTGGCCCGTTGGTGCGGTCTGTCCGAGCCGACACTCTGGCGAGCAGTCACCAAGGGTCTGGACGAGGAATTCAGCCGACTGCAGGCCACAGCCCCGGAGCGAATTGAAGGCATGCAGCATGTCGGAATCGATGAGATCGTCTGGCAGGGCGAAATCTATGCTGTCGTCATGAACATGGACAGCAGGAAGCTGATTGACCTGCTTCCTGACCGCGAGTTGGAGACGGTGGTTCGCTGCTTAGAAGAACTGCGCACTCTTCGGGAGCAGCAGCTGGGAGCCCCCTGGACTCCAGTCATCGCCACCGATATGTGGGAGGATTACCGCCGCGCGGTCCGTCAGGTCTTCGGGGATCAGGCCAAACAGGTCACCGACCGCTTCCACCTGCAGGCCAAGGTCACTGAGGCCCTACGGGAAGAAGGTCAGCTCCTCTACTTGCAGCATCAGGAATATGCCGCGACGTCCTCCGGCGACACCGAGATCCGGGATTACCTCTCGATGCTGACCACAGATTATTTCGAGTTCCTGCAATCCGGCCGGGTCCCTGAGCCGCTCAATTACGGCCCGTTTCACGGCGACGAGTCGAACATTATCGACCTTGAACCTCTCCTCCGTCTGACCAGACAGCTCACTCAGGTTTGGAACGCGCAGACCCCCCAAGAGGCCAAGGACCGTTATCTCCAGTGGCGCTGGGCTTACTCCCTTTACGATGCTCGGCGGCCAGACCTGAGTCAGTGGCGCTACCGCCAGGGCCGCCCGCCTCTTCTCGGCTTCGAGAGGCTCATTCACCTGTACAGCGAGTGGGAAGCGGAGATCTTCAGCTATTTCGAGCAGCGTCACGGTGACCAGCGGGTGACCAGCGGACCAGTCGAGAACATGGTTGGCCAGTTGCGGCGGCTATTCTCACGCAGTCAGGTTCGTAGCGACCACCGGATCCTCAGCGTCCGGGCGATCCACCGGCTCGGTCTGAACGTACAGAGTCCGGCGCCCTGGAAGTTCGAAGTGCGCCCGGACCTCACGGCCTTGCCGCCTTGCAAGTGCAGCGAGGACGGTGGGCCGAGCGACTACCGCCTATCCCGACCTCGCCGCTCTACCGTGCAGACGCTTCCTTTTGGGGGTCGGCCCACGCGCCTGCTCTACTACCACGGCACGGCCAGGTGCCGCAGATGCCGGCAGACGGTGACGGTGGAGGCAGCAGATGAGGTCGCCGCCCGGACACAGGAATTGGAGGCTTATGTGCAGCGGGAATGGCGACGCGGCAACAGTCAGCAGCGCGTTCGCCAGGAGACGGGCCTGAGCATCAAGCGTATCCAGGCCATCTTGGGGCCGGTCGGTCAGCAGCGCCGTCTCCCGCCTCTGCCGCGGCAGCTGGGGCTGCTCCGGACGCGCTGGCGCGGGCAGCCCCTGTGGGTGCTCACCGACGCCAAGAGCGGACGTATCCTGCGACTTGACCAGCCCCCAGCAGGTCATCCACCGGAATTCCTCGCCGAGCTGCACCCTGGTCAGGAGAGCCTCTGCCACAGCCTGGACTGGTCCTTCGCTCCCCTGATCACAGCCCGAACAGCGCTGGACCGTTTCTCGTTTTCACAGCTCGCTTACCCAGCCTTGGGTGACGTCATCCGGTCCTACTCCTCCACCTTGCCGCTGAGGCTCCAAAGGTCTAAGCGCTACCGCTATCACCGACGAATCTTGCAGGTCCGTGAGGGACGGCGGCCTAAAACGGACCGATTTCGGGCGCTTTATCTCAGGGAATCCGAGTCGCTCACCCGGGCCTATCAGGAGCAGCAGACCGCGCTGCAACTCTATGAAGCCGCTGACACTCTACAGTTCACCTTGGAACTGCAACGTTGGATGACTTCGCGTTCCGTACCAGAGGGCCTCGACGAGCAGCACCGTCTTAGGCAGAGTTACCGGTACGGACACCGAGATGTCGTAGACGAGATCGGCCATCAGTGGGCTGCTATCGTCCGGGGCTTTGAGCTGCACCGCGAGGGGGTGTCTCTGGCCCGCAGCCGCCGGGAGCTGCGCTGGTTGAAATCCCTACCGGTCTGGCAGACTCGCCGGAGAAACAGACGGGAAGCCCTGAATATCCTTGAGGAAGTGTGCCATGCACGTTAAGCCGCTCACGCACGAGCAGCGGGAGATCGTCACGGCTCAGCGCGTTCCACTGACGGTTGTCCGCGCAGGGGCCGGTACCGGTAAGACAAGGGTCCTGGTCGACCGGCTCGATCACCTTCTTCAGCAGGATCCTGCGGTCAAAGTCGCGGTCGTGCCGTTCGGCCGTAAGGTCGCGCTAGAGATCACCGACCGACTACACCGAACTGGGGTACATGCTGGCAGTCCACAGATACTGGTCAAAACATTACATGCCCTGAGCTACCGTCACCTCAGAGAACGCCTGGACGCTGTGAAAAGGGCTGCCGAAGAAGCCGGCCTGCTGCGCTTCGACGAATCCGTCCTTGGAGAGCCTGCCTATTACATTGACGACGCTTACCAGGGACCACCCATCTACCATGACGTCCGCGCAGTCGGCGAAGCTGAGCTGCTCTCAGACAAGCGGGTCGCCCGGCGACTTTACGAGCTGGCGCGGAAGTTCGGCTACCCGCTGAGAAGTGAGAGCGGTGAACTGAGGGGCGTGCTGGCCTGGATCGCTTATCTGGCCAATACCCTGCCCAGTCAGGTTGATACGCCACAGTACGCTCTGTACCGCCAGGTGGTCGAGGAGTACATCCGGACCGTGGACCTGCTCAATGAGAACCGTCCGCAGGATCAGATCAGCCCTCTACTTACCGAACCACCCACCTGGCCTACCTCTGGCAAGCCTGGGTCGACATTGAGGAGAACGGTGCCGACCTGCTCCCCGGCGCCGAGGTGCTGATCAGTGATGAGTATCAGGACATGTCCCCTTTGCAGCATCAGATGTTCCTGGGGCTCTGGAAGGCGCAGGCTGGCCGCGAATTCTGGGTGGTCGGCGATCCGCAGCAGAGCATCTATGGCTTTCAGGGAGGCCGCCCTGAGCTCATGCAGCAGCTGGAAGCGCAGGCAGACCACCGTTTTCACCTGAGCCGAAACTTCCGTTCCCCCCGGCGGCATCTGGCGCTGGCGGCCTCGGCGCTACCTCCCGGAGAAACCCGGGAGTACTGGTCCACGGCCCGGCCGGACGACGGGAAGGATGACGCGGGCGCTTCGCTGGACAGATCGAAGATGCTCCGCAGGGTCGCAGCAACTTTCTGGAAAACGTATCAGGATGGACAGCAGCCAAGCACAGTCGTCCTGGTCAGAACCCAGGAGCAACGGGACGCGCTCCGCAGGCAACTCAGCCTGTACGGAGAGCAGCAAGATAGGGAGCGAATATATACCGCTGCCCGGCTGTACCTAGACGTCAAATTCGGAGAGAAAGGTAGTGGTACGGAAAATCCTTCAGGCTACGTTCGAAGATTCCGTAGCTGCAAGCAGTTTAACCCAGGGGTAGGTGTACCCCAGACTGGAATGCCTTCTCTCAGAGTTGTACCAGTTTTTAAACTTCGTGCTGAACGCACGAAGCTGGGCAATATTCGTCAATTCTTCCCGGAACACGCCGTCATATTTGAAGGTCCGGTTGAGCCTTTCCAGGATGCCCATTCCTCCCTTCTGTGAGACCTTGGCCCGTACCCAGTGGCCCAGCTCCTGACAGGCCGCCTGGAATGCGCCAGACGTAAAATCTGAGCCACCATCAGTCATGATCAGGAGCTGCTCGTGTATGCCGAGATGGTGCAGCACATAGACTCCCCGTTGCAGCGCGGTGACCGCGCTGCTGGCAGAGAGATTCCGGACCACTTCAATGTGCAGCAGTGCGCGACTTTCTACGTCCAGGACGAGATAAGCCCAGCAGATCCCGTCCGGCAAGCTGAGCCGTGTGGCATCGACCTGAACTCGGCGGCCCGCTGGCCAGAGAACGATAGAGGTAGGGCATGCCGATGGACGGCGTTTCTTTCTGGGAACCGGGCGCTGCACCTTCAACTCCGCCATGTGGCGACGGACGGTATGGAGGCCAGGAGAAGGCTGCTGGGCATCTTGTTGCAGGGCCTGGTAAATCAAACGGTAGCCGCTGAGTGGCTCTTCCAGGGCTTTCAGCCGTACCTCTTCCAGGACGTGCTGACGTCGCTCCGTCCGCTGTGCAGAACGCTCTGCGTTCTGCCGGGCATCGCGCAGGACGTGATATGGACGCTCCACCTCGCCAGCAAATCTGCTGAGACTGAGTTTCGGGTGGTCTCCGAGCAACTCCTGGTAGCACGCCAGGAGTTCATCCACGCTCAGAGACCCCGGATTTTTTTTGCGATATAGAGTGACAATTCCTTGTCCGCAATGATGGCCTTGAGCTGCTGGACTTCCTTCTCCAACTTCTTCTGGGCTGCATCCGGCCTCACTCCCTGGAGGCGGGCACGGCCCGCTTCCAGAAACTGGGCACGCCAGGTGTGAATCAAGCTCTCGCTGACCTCGTATTCACGAGCAGCTTCTGCGATGGTGTGCTCCCCGCTCAGGACAGCCAGAACAAGCTGCTCCTTGAGTTCAGGTGACCAGGTTTTGCGCTGTTTTCCCATATCTTCCCTCCAGTGTGCCCCACCCTCCTAAAAAGTGGGGCCGATGTGGAAGGATTTCGCGTACCACTACCAAACCACCCCTGCCTTATCACCCGCTCTCCCTCCTGCTCCCTGCGCACGACGGCGAGGATGAGCAGGAACAGCTCACGGCCGAACAGACGTGGCTCGACCAAGCTTGGGTCTGCGGAATCGGCCGAGAAGAGTTCAGCCAAGCCATGCAAGCCGGCGGTTTCCACGCCAGCAAGACGTTCGATAAAACTATCCTCGCTGAAGTCTTGAGATGGTGGGAGATTCTGGACGATATCCACAGGCGCGTCGCCGGTTCAGACAAGTATCGGAATTCACCGGGTAACCTACCGAGATTCTTGGATCTGGAGTTGCAGAGGCTCCCAGAATTGAGTAGGGAAGAGAAGTTTACTAAAGCGAGCAACTTCATGCCCTGGCCACTGACCGCCGATTTCGTTCAGACCATGCACGGTGCGAAAGGGCTGGAGTGGGACCACGTCATCGTGGTCGTCAGCAACGAACTGGACTCGCATAACAAAGGGTACCGGCAGTACTGGTCGCCCGATGGACAGTTCGTACGGGGGCGCTGGCAACCGGCAGCGGACACCGATCACAGCGCTCCCGAAGAGGCGCGGCTACGCTACGTGGCCCTGAGTCGCGCCCAGGAGAGCCTCGTGCTCCTTTACGAACCATCAGTTGCCGTCGTTAAGACGCCCACCGACGCCATACCCGGCTGCGGGGCTCCCATGCAGCGGGCAGCGGACACCTTTCGGAATCTAGACCGGGAGCAGGAATATACTTCCTCACCGGAAATCAGAAATCTCCTGCTGGATCGCTGGTGGAATACGGCTCCGGACACTCCCCCACCTTTTCCGCTGACAGAAGATGAGCAAGCGTTCTGGAGCACACAACAAGCGGAAACGCAGGAGCCGCGAGAGGTGCGGCCCTCGATGTACATCAGGCCCAGCGAGCAGGCCGACATGACCCCGATGGATTTTGAGGCAGCCATATCGACAGTCCTTGACGACGGTTGGGAGACGAAGGCACTCAGGACTGAAAGGGATTGACGATCTCGACGCCGGTTCCCTGCATGTCCGCTTCATTCCTGGTCACTAGGGTGTAGCCGTGCTCCAGGGCCGTCGCCGCAATCAGACTGTCGTAAAAGGCCCGCTGCTGGGGAACGTTCAGATTCGCTGTTCGCCGGGCGATCTCCAGGGTGATCGGTAGGATGCGTCCTGCAAAGGCTGGGAGCACCTGGCCGTCCAACCATTTTCGAAGTACTGCTCCTTGCTGTAGATCACGGCGTTCCTTAAGCAGGACACCTAATTCCAATTCCTGGACCGTGATGACGGAGAGGTAAAGCTCTGCCGTCGTCACCGTCTGCGACCAGGCGACGACTCCTTCGTTCGCCCGTCCTGACTTCACCTTGCGCAGTTCCGAAATGACATTGGTATCCAGCAGGTACATCAGTCCAGCTCCGCGGCGCGGGTGAGCTCGGAGCGCTGTGGAAGTTCGAAGTCGATGTCTTCGTCCAGTGCCAGGAGGTCGGCGATGTTCCGCTGACTGCCGGTGAGGGCTTCATAGGCCTCGATACTCAGCAAGACATGTTTGGGCTCTCCGCGTTCGGTAATGAAGACCGGTTCTTTAGAGGCGGCTTTACGGACCTTGCTGACCTGCTGGTTGAACTCACGGGCACTAATAGTCGTCATAGTTGTTCCTTTGTAGAAACAATACTACATTCCAGACAGAGCCCTCTGTGGCTTACCCCCCCAGCCTGGGTGCGGTGCGGCGACTCCGCTCAGCTCAGGCCAAGATGCAATTTGAGCTTGCGGTCAAGTTCACTCATCTGTGCTCGCGTCAGGCTGCCGAGATATGCTCCGAACTTGTTGCGGTTGAGCCCACGGACGTAGTTGAGCTGAACGCGGCTGGTTTCCGGAAGTCCGCAGGTGCCGACGGGCAGCATCACGTCAAACGGATACTCCCGGCTGACGTTGCTGGTGATGGGAGCAACGACCAGATGCGGCAGCGCCTCATTCGCCAAGTCGTTCGTCAAGATGACCGCAGGACGGCTTCTGGCCGGCTCTCCCTGGACGCTCGGCTCGAAGTCGACTTGATAGATGTCACCACGTTTCATCCCTGCTCCTGCATCGGGAGACCGAGCCAGGCTTCAGCTTCCTGCCGTGCCTGTTCGTCCCCAGCGTAATCCCGGGCAAAGCGTTCATACCCTTCGCGAAGTTCGCGTTCTTGTAGAGCGGCAGCGGCAGCTTCAATCGTGGCACTGAAAGATGGGAGTCCGTGGCGCTCTTGATACTGCTCTAAGAACTGGAGCGTTTGAGTGTCAAAGGCAATGTGCCTGCGTGTAGAATGAGTCATGTCTATATTTTGGCACACTAAGAGTGGTTAAAAAATTGCCTACCAAATAGTGCACCTCATCAGAAGTGAAGTGAAGCCAGGACCACATTCACCCTTTACTTTATGCCAACTCTTCTTGGCGTAAGGTAGATTTAGAAGATAGATACATCGAATGGAGCTGTCTAAGATTTGTCACAATGAGCGGCCTGCCCCGTACTGTGACAACGACATTTCCTGTCTTGGCCTACATTCCTCGTTCGATTGACATAGGCGCTGTGACAATCACAAACTGCCGCAAGTGTGAAAACCCTCTCCAGGACGCATATTCTCCAAATCCCGAATAGAAAGGCCGTGACATGACTTCGACCGTATTCAGCTCAGCCCGGTACCTTGACTGTTATCTCCGGAAATCAGGGAGCTGAAGCTGTGAACGTGAACGACTCCTCGACTTTCGAGCTGGTACGTTTTCAGGATGGCCCGCTCGGCAACTCGCGTGAGTGGGCCGAACTCCCACAGGACGAGCGCCGCCGCCGAGCGGTCCTGGCAGGTCAGACCTACGATCCCCAGCAGCTCTGGTCACTCACCGAAGCCCACCTGGCACTGTTTGGCAAAGCCGGGGCCGCTATTTCATCAAGGACGCTGAGAACCTACCGGCAAGGTATCGCGAGGTATTTGGACTTCGCTCAGGTGAGAGCGGTCAGCTTGCTGCGGCCGAGTCGCGACAGTGGTGCCTTATATATAAGGACACTGGAGGCTGAAGGACTGGCCCCCAGTACGGTGCAGGTCCACCTCGCCGCCGCCCGCGCCTTTTACAAGGCGCTACGCTGGGCGGGGGTCACGGACAGTGACCCCTTGGCCGACCTGAGTCCCGCACCGGATAACACCGCTCCCTGGGACAAGCGGCAACCTTACCGGGATGATGAACTGCTGTGCCTTCTTGGATATGCAGGCCTCAGAGACCGAGTCCTGATTCTGCTCTGCGCCCACGGTGGACTGCGCATCTCCGAAGCGGTGGCCCTGAAGTGGAGTGACGTTCAGTTGTCTGCCGCTCAGATGACGGTGACAGGTAAAGGGAGAAAGGTCCGGAACGTCCACCTGAGTGCCAGTTTGAAGAACGAGCTGCTCCTCCTCAACGAGCAAACCCAGCCCGGAGGACAGGAGCCTGTCATTGGCGCAACGCAGACTGCAGCGCGGCAACGACTGAGACGACTCTGCCAGGAATCGGGAGTCAGATATCTCGGGTGGCATGCGATGCGGCACTATGCTGGAACCAGGCTCACCCGGCAGACGGGAAATCTGGAACATGCGGCCCGTCACCTGGGCCACAGCTCCCTGGAGACCACCCGCATCTATGCCAAGTGGGCCGATGATGCACTGAACGAGGCGCTGGAGGGGTGGTAACGGTTGCCGGACATACCCGTCTCCAAGCTGCTTTGTCCAGTAGACGGTTCTGCAGCGGATCGTCCATCATGCACAGCACGGCGGCCCTATCGGTGGCCGGCCACCGATAGGCTCACTCCAGCCGCAGTCCCAACGGCCCGAGGATTTTGGGGAGGTCTATCAGAACAATCTCTTCGATTTCCCGGGACAGGGCCCGTGGATCTTCCAGTTGTTCACCGAACTGGGACTTGTATTCATTGAAATGGGCAAAGGCATTTCGGAGGTCACGAATGCGGTTCCTGACTCTCCGGAAGTCCTGCCACTGTTCCATAGGGCGCATGCTGCTGTCTGCCAGCTCTCTCGGACGTTTGGCTGAAACCCATAGGTTCTGTTTAGAAGGTCGCCCAAGGCGCCACATCTGAATACTGCGCATCCATTCGTATGCCAGTTCGGTGGCCTGAGCGTATTGGCCACCCCGAACATAGAATTTCATCTGTGCGAATTGGCCTAAGAGCACCTGTTCATGGCGCGCGGAGAATGCGTCGCTGCCATGCGCGATGCCCGCGAACCGGTCTTCGATGTGATCGAGCATCAGGGTGACCACAGGGTGCTCGAGATCGGCCTTCTTGGCCTTTTGCAGCTCCTTGCGAAGTTGCTCAGCCATCTGAGCGGTCTGTGCTGGTCGCTGAAACGCCAGGGCGGCCGACACATCTTCCAGCGGCCGGCGCAGCGGCGCGAGCGACTCCATGTTCTGGTTGTCCATCAGGGCCGTCATCGGCCTCGCGTCTCCGGTTCGCAGGAACTCTTCGGAAGCCTGGGCCCAATCCAGCAGCATCACAAGGGGCGTCAGATCGATCACCGGCGTCAGAGCTCCTTCTTCGCGGGGCGTCAGCTCCAGTGCTCCATACAGCACCCGCTCAACCTGAATGTCTTTGACCACCCGCAGGTAGGACAGCGCCAGGAAGCCCAGCATAGGCAGCGAACGCAGACCGTGGGTGATGTCGAAGATGACTCGCGAACTGGCCGGGATGGTTTCGGCAATCACCTGAAACAGCCTCCAGGCCTCTGCTTCGTCTCGTCCTTCTGGAATGGGGACAAATTCGAACTCCGGATGATGTGCCCGCACATAATCACCGTTCGCTCCCGCTTTAGCCGTTTCCGTAGCCAGCAACTTGACCGTAGCATCCGGGTGGAGTGCTCGGTAGTGGTACGCGAAATCCTTCAGGCTACGTTCGAAGATTCCGGGTAGTGGTACGGAAAATCCTTCAGGCCACGTTCGAAGATTCCGTAGCTTCCAGCAGTTTAACCCAGGGGTAGGCATACCCCAGACTGGAATGTCTCCTTCCAGAGTTGTACCAGTTTTTAAACTTCGTGCTGAACGCACGAAGCTGGGCAATATTCGTCAATTCTTCCCGGAAGACGCCGTCATATTTGAAGGTCCGGTTGAGCCTTTCCAGGATGCCCATTCCTCGCTTCTGTGAGACCTTGGCCCGTACCCAGTTGCCCGGCTCCTGACAGGCCGCCTGGAATGCGCCAGACGTAAAATCTGAGCCACCATCAGTCATGATCAGGAGCTGCTCGTCTATACCGAGATGGTGCAGCACATGGACTCCTTGTTGCAGCGCGGCCACCGCGCTGCTGGCAGAGAGATTCCGGACCACTTCAATGTGCAGCAGTGCGCGACTTTCCACGTCCAGAACGAGGTAAGCCCAGCAGATCCCGTCCGGCAAGCTGAGCCGTATGGCATCGACCTGAACTCGGCGGCCCGCTGGCCAGAGAACGATAGAGGTAGGGCATGCCGATGGACGGCGCTTCTTTCTGGGAACTGGGCGCTGCACCTTCAACTCCACCATGCAGCGACGAACAGTATGGAGGCCCGGAGCAGGCCGCAGAACATCTTGTTGTAGGGCCTGATAAATCAGACGGTAGCCGCTGAGTGGCTCTTCAAGGGCTTTCAGCCGTACCTCTTCCAGGACGTGCTGACGTCGCTCCGTCCGCTGTGCAGAACGCTCTGCGTTCTGCCGGGTATCACGCAGGACATGATATGGAAGCTCAACCTCAGCCGCAAATTGACTGAGGCTGAGCTTCGGGTGGTCTCTGAGCAGCTCCTGGTAACACGCCAAGAGCCCATCTATGCTCAGAGACCCCGGATTTTTTTTGCGATATAGAGCGACAATTCTTTGTCGGCAATGATGGCTTTAAGCTGCTGGACTTCCTTCTTCAGCTTCTTTTGAGCCGCATCCGGCCTGGCTCCCTGGAGGCGGGCACGGCCCGCCTCTAGAAACTGGGCCCGCCAGGTATGAATCAAACTCTCGCTGACCTCGTATTCACGAGCAGCTTCTGCGATGGTGTGCTCCCCGCTCAGGACAGCCAGAACAAGCTGCTCCTTGAGTTCAGGTGACCAGGTTTTGCGCTGTTTTCCCATATCTTCCCTCCAGTGGGCCCACCCTCCTATTGATAACGGCGTAAGTTGGCGTCCATAAGCTGACGGGGCAGGTGAATATAGCGGACCCGCTGCCAGGCGGTGACAAGCCTCTTTTTCAGCGCTCTTATGGAGTGGGCACAAAAGTTCCCCAACACATTGCGCTTGACGTAGGCCCACACCAACTCGATCGGGTTCAACTCTGGAGCATACGGAGGCAGAAAGATCAGAGAGAGGCGTTCGTGGGAACCCACGAACGCCTGGGTTACTTTCGCGTGATGAATTCTCGCATTGTCCAGCACCACGACGATGTTCCCCTGAACTTGGCGCAGGATGTGCCCAAAGAATCGTATGACTTCTCTACTCCGGATCGCTCCGGATATTGTGTGCTGGAAGAATCGTCCATCTGAAGTGATCGCCCCAATCGTTGAAAGCTTCTCCCAGTTTGCTCTGAGCTTGACCAGGGGCGTGACGCCCCTCACCCCCCATGTCCGTCGCTGGACTCCTTTCAGAGAGAATCCGACTTCATCCAGATAGATGATTGTGGCTCCCTCAGCGACCTTTTTTTTCCAACTCCGGCAGCACCTGTTCCCGCCAGGATGCGATCCGAAGTTCGTTCCGCTCAGCGGCCCGCCCATCTGGCATCTGTGGGCTGAAACCCAACTTTCGTAGGATTTTGCGGACGTGATCATGGTGGTACCACACATCAAAGTGCCGCCCGATGAGCTCTGCCACACGTTTTGTCGTCCAGGTTTCGTCAGGAAACCCATGCTGCAGAGCACCCTCCTGCAGGAGGGTGCGAAGCTGGTCGTGCTGAGACTCAGTCAGTCGAGCAGGACGACCAGAGCTGACCGTCGCTTGCAAGCTTCCCTTCTTTCTGAGCCGAGCACTCCAAGAAGTCACCGTGAGCACGGAGACGCCAAAGTGAGCAGCGATTTCGCGGTGTGTGTGGCTGCCTTGCTGCAGCCACTCGGTAGCAGCCAGGCGCCGCTCCTCAAGTTGGGCACGAGAATATTGGTTCGGTTGCCATTCCATGGTCCCTGGAGTTTAGCAGCGCATACTTGCGCCGCTATCAATAAAAAGCGGGGCCGATGTGGAAGGATTTCGCGTACCACTACCCGTCCTGCGCTATGGCGAGAAGCGCGAAGCTCAGTACCTATGGAGACGCTCCATCTGAGCGGCGGCCGGATTTCGTGCATCAGCTTCCCCAGCTGGACCGCCGCAAGCCGACTCTGACGGTTCTGCTGGGTGAACAGCCGGTTCCCACCCTGGTCGACTTCGACCCCGCCCTGTTCAGCCGGGTGGTGCTGCTGGCCTCCGGTACAACTGAGCCGGTCGCCTACCGCCTGCGGCGGCTGCTTCAGAACAAGGTACCTGATCTGGAAGTCGCGGTTGCCGGCGTCGATCATCTCCACCCCCAGGAATTGATGGAAACGGTACGCCACATCATCGACCACAGCGACGGCATGACGCGGCAGCTGAATGGAGGCACCAAATTGATGGCCCTCGCGGCCTATCAGGCCGCCGCAGACCAGGACGTCACGATGTCGTACGTCGTTGGAAAACAGGTCACCGACATTCAGCGCCGTATGTCGCTCGAACGTCAATGGTTCCCGGTCGACCCCGAGGAACTGTTCGCCCTTCACGGCGTTCAGCTGACAGGTCAACGTCCGGATCCTTACAAGGAGGATCTGTTCCAAGTGGCCCAGCGCGTCACGGCAGACTGGAAAAATGAAGACCTCCTGGACGAGTTCCTGAAGCTATGGCGAAAACGGTACAAGTTCAAACCATTTTTTGAGCAGGGCATCTCGAAACGGCAACGCAACAACAGAATCGCCGGCAAGGCCCGCGAATACAACGCCTACTGGCAGGCAAACCGTGCCCTGAAACAGCGGGGGGTCCACGTCATCAACGAGCCGGCCATATCGATCTGCGAATGGGACGGCCAACAGAAAAAGGATATCTCCGCGACCGGGAAGGGTGGGTCCAGTCTGAAAAAGACGCCGGATCTGGTTTTGGTCAACGGCTACGACATCTACGTGATCGAAGTCAAACCGAACCTGTCCGACGCGTTTTCAGAGAAGAACAGTGAGCAGCACGACACCTACTTGTTCGGAGAGTTTCTCGGCCGCTTCAGCAAGGGCCTTGTCCTCGCCAGCCATCTGCTGAAAAACGAGAATCGCCGCATTCCCGAAGATGCCCGCGAGCGCCGCGGCTTCAAGTTCGACTGGTATGTGCTCCGTGGCACCGACGAGCAGAACAAGAAGGTCAAAAAAGCGAACATCTATCTCTTCCCGGATGATTTTCTAAGCGCTGCGCCTGTCACGCCCCCAGCCGCCTCAGCGGCAGAAAGAACCGCGTGACCCGCTGGTGTCAGCGCCACCTGCCGTCTGCCAGCCACAAGCAGCGATGGGGCCGGACGCCGGCCAGAAATCCCTAGCCGGGCCGCCTGTCCGCGGCCACCTCGCACGCGGCCCAAATCGCACCAGATTGGACTGACCATGCCCGATACCCTGACCTATACCGTTCGCCTTGACGCCCCAGGTCCGCCGCGTCCGCACGAGGCGCTGCACGCCAGTTTCTATGAGGCGCTGACCCGCGTGTCGCCTGAGTTGTCGGAGAACATCCACCAGGCTCCGGTGGTACCGTTTGCGCTGGAACTTGGACCACAGGACGACCGAGAAATCAAATTCCGTGTCCATAGCCTGCAGGATGAGGTGACCGAGGCCCTGCTTGCCGCGTGGGCCCTGGGCGAGCCACTGACGCGCCGCGGCGAGGTGACGGTCCATGGCGAACTGAGCGCTGTCGCCCGCGATCGCTGGAACTTTGAGGAGTTGCTCGAGCCTCTGCAGCGCCGCCCGGTACGGGTCGACGTCCAGTTCACCACCGTTACCGCGTTCAAGCACAACGGCGCAGTGGTCCGCTGGCCTTCGCCGCAACTGATGTGGGGGGGACTCGCGCAGCGCTGGAGCCGTTTCGGACCCGACATGGCAGGCGTCGACTATGATCAGATCCGCCTGTTCCGTCTTCAACTGAGGGATACCGAAATCCTGCTCCACCGGCATCACGGCCGGGTCCACATCCCTGCGTTCACCGGCGCAGCCAGCTACGAACTGAGCGCCAAAGCGTCTCACGCTCTGGCGCTGCTGCGGTTTGGCGCCCGGGTCGGCGTTGGGACGCAGACCGGGTATGGCTTCGGACGCATCGAGATCGGTGAGGTCCGTCCCATCTCGCTCGAACGCCGGCGCGTCAAACCGGCGAACGAGACGGACGCGTGACGCACCGCCGGCCGCGTCCGCGCAAATGTGCTTGCCCTGCTCCGGAATGGACCCTAACGTGAGAAATGCCCCAGTCAGATAAATTCCAACGAGCGGAGGAGATCAATCATGCGTAAACTGCTTTCTGTCACGGTCATTGCCTGCAGCGCCCTGCTGGCGTCTTGCAACACGTCCACCGGGTCCACCCCCACCGAACCTGCGGCCACCACAGGTACAGTCAACGGGGTGAGGGTTGTCGACAACAATACCTACCAGGTCGGCTTCACCCCGCTCAATGGCAACGATATCGTCAGTAACGCCGTACTGAAGAGCGTGACCGTCAGCGACCTCAGCGCTGGTCAGGCCACGGCCACCATCTGCGGTCAGGTCCAGGCACAGGACGTGATCACCACCAGCATCAGCCTCGACAGCACTGGCAGCATGGCCGACAACGACCCGCAGGAACTGCGCCGCGCTGCGGCAGAGCGGTTTTTTGATCGCATGAGCGCGGCTGACCGGGCTGCGGTCCTGTCGTTCGACGGGTCGACGGCCGCGTCTGACGACCTGCTGGCGTCCAAACTGTGGCAGGGCTTTACCAGCGACAAGACGCTTCTCAAAAGCGCGGTCGACAAAGCGACGTTTGTCGGTGGCGGTACTCCCGTTTTTGACGCCGTCATCGACGGCTGCACGCTCGTTCATCAAAGCGGCGGTCAAAACGGCAAGGTGCTGATTCTCAGTGACGGTGAGGACAACTGGAGCTACTACAGCGTTCGGCAAGTCATCGAGACTGCCAATAAAAATGGAACGCCCGTGTACGCCATCGGGCTTGACGTCAGCAATAACGTGAATTTCCGTGACCTGGAAGACATCACGGCCGGCACCGGTGGCCTGTTCCAAAAAGCCGGCGATGCCAAAGACCTCGAGGCGTTTTTCGACCGCATGTACAACGCCCTGCGCGCTCAGGGATGCATCCAGCTGAGCTTTACGGGGAAGCCGGCCAGTGGCACGGTCGTCACCGGCAACTTTAACGTGGTGGTTGAAGCCAGCGGTAAAGCGCCGGCCACTGTCAAGGCGCCTTTTACCGTCACCGTTCGCTGATTCCGAACGGAGGGTACATACGGCCTGGGCCGCACGCACCTTATGTTCAGGAACAAGACGCCTCATCGACCGACGGCGGGGGCGCGGTAGGGTCCAGTTCCAGTCCGAGCCCCTGACCCCCATTGTTCTCGCAGACATTGCCGTATGCGTTCACGGTGGCCTGCCGCTTGAACAGCAGCCCGCCCTTCAAGTTCCCCGAAAGGGTATTGCCGGTCACCTCGGGCGCTGCCTCATCCGTGACGATCACGCCGTACAGGGCCTGGTTCTGAATCAGGTTGCCCTCGATCAGGCCACTGGCGCGGTCAGCAAAGACGATGCCGCTTTGCTGACCGCCCAGCACAGTATTGTCCCGCAGTGTCGGCCGGGCCGTGCCCCAGGCCGCTATCCCGGGATTGGCGTGACCTTTGATGAGGTTCAGTGCTGCTTCCCCACCGGCGCCATCCGAGTACACCAGGCCGCTTTCACCGTTGCGGAGAATCTGGTTCTCGCTGAGGGTCGGCGCGGCCGATTCGGTCACGCTGATACCGACTTTCCGGTTCTCAGTCACCTCGTTCTGCGCGGCGACGCCGCCGGCATCGTCGAAATAGGCCAAGCCACTTTGCACGTTGTTGCGGATCCGGTTGCCCTGAATCTCAGGCGTGGCCCGGTCCTGCACACCGGCGCCCTGCAAGCCGTTTTTACTCAGCAGGTTGCCAGAAATCCGTGGAGCGGCGTCACCGTACACGGTGATGCCACGCCCCTGATTGCTGAAGATTTCATTGCCCGCAATGTTCGGCTGCGCGGTTCCACTCACATGAATGCCGTGCGCGCCGTTGCGGCCGACCGAGCTTTGGGAGAGCTCTCCCCCGCTCTGATCTCCCCAGTAGATTCCGCCTTCCCGGTTCGAGCTGAAGTCGCTGGCCGTGATGTATGCCTGGGCCGTGTCTTCCAGGTACAGACCATAAGCGTTGGCCTCGAAGCTGCTGCGGTCGATGGTCGCTGACGAGCCACCGTTCAGCCATAGGCCGTAGCCATATTCTTCCAGGGCGCGGTCCCGCACGGCGCCCGAAAGCCGCGCCTGAGACAGCTGCACCTGAGCTCCACTGACGTGTAGAGCGTGCGCCGGCGTCGCTCCGATGTGCGCGATGCCCACTTGGTCGAGCCTCAGGTCCCCGCCTACCAGAGTCACGGTGTCGCGGGCGGCCCGGCTCATCAACACGCTTTCACGGGCGCCCCGGCCGCGAATGGCCCCGAAGTAATTCGTCAGCTCAAGCGGCTGCTCCAGCCAGTACACGCCGCGCCCCAACTCCACCGACGCGCCGGCCTGCAGGTCGGCGATCACCTCCTGGGTTTCTGCACGGCTTCTGAGCGGAAGGGTCAGCTCAGTTTTGACCCAACCTTCAGCGCCGCCCTGGGCCACCCGCACCTCACTCCATTCCCCTTGTTCTCCCAAAACTTCCAGCTGCTCACCCTGCTTCACGGTGGTCACCACCGTCCCAGACCCTCCAGGCTCGGTCCGCACGTTCACTTCCGGCCTGACCACCACATCGGTGCGCAGCACCGGCCGCTCGGGAGGCGGCGCAGGTTCAGGTGTGGGCTCAGGTGCCGGCTCAGGTCCAGGGGCGGGCGCGGGGGCCGGCGGGACCACCGAACCGGCAGGCTGAGGCGGCTGAACCTGCAGCGGGTCCGGGACCGTCGCCGTCACTGCGGGAGCATCCGCCGCGGCGGGCATCCAGCCACGCAGCGCCAGGCCGCCCGCAATGGCCAGGGTGAGGCCGATCAGCACCGGGGTGATCCACTGCGGCCGGCCGGCCCGGTCTGGAGGGGCAGTGGGCGTGGCTGAGCCTGGAGCGGCCGCGCTGGGTGAAGCGCCTGCGGGCGCCGCAGCCGGCTGGGCATCCGCAGACGTCGGCCGGGCCGGCGCTGCCTGCGGCACTGCCCCCAGCTGCTCCAACACGGCGCTGGCGCTGACCGCCCGCACGGCCAGGTCTGGGTGCAGCGCCAGTGTCAGTGCCTGTTCCAGGCGGCTGCCCTGCAGCGCCGGAGACAAATCAGGAAGACCGGCGCCCTGCTGCCGCGCCTTCGCGGTCGGCAGGGACTGCCCGCTGAAGCCGGTCCACAGGGTCGCCGCCAGGGCGTACACGTCCGCCTGCGGACTCCAGTCGGCGCCCTGCTGAACCTCAGGCGCCACGAAACGTGGGTCACGGTCGCCGGGTCCCTGCTCGGCGTTCAGGGCCTGCTCGGCCAGGGCCGGCGGCTCAAGGAGCGGGTGGCCCTGCGCACCGATCCACAGGGCCTGCTCGGAAATGCGGGTGTGCAGCAGCGCCTGGCTATGCAGCGCAGCCAGGGCCCCGTACAGTTGCCGCGTCAGCTGATGGGCCGCTTTCAGTGATGCGCTGGGGGGAAAGGCAAGCGGCTGACTCAGCACATCCTCGTACGCCAGAAGAACCCAGTCTTCCTGATCGTCGGCCAGGTCCAGGGCCCGCGGCAACTGTGGATGGTGGACTTGCAGTAGGCTCCGGGCGCCGCGGATATACGTTCTGCGGACGTGCTGACCCGCTGGGCTGTAGGGCTGCGGAATTTCAATCAATTCGGCCAGCGTGGCGCTTCCCCAGGCGGCTTTGGCCCGGTGCAGGTGGCCCCGCCGCTCCGGGTGCAGGGGGCCTAGCAACTGATATTGGCTGAACGGTGCTGATTGCGTCATATATTCCTCCGCAGGTCGGTGCGCGTCCGCGCCTCGAGTGAGCGGTCGATGGCGGGGTGATGAAGCCAGCGCAGATAGGCGAGGCTTGGGGCGTCGGCATTCGGGTGAAGGGCCACTTTCTCAAACACATTCAGGTTTTCGAGTGCCTGCCTGCGGATCTGCAGGCGCCGGCGGTCGGTCCACTGATTGACCCATCCCCAGTTCCACGCCGGCGTCCGGCTCAGCAGGCGCTCGATCCGCAGCTGGGCCTCGTAAGCTTCGGTCGGCAGCAGCCCCCGCAGCAGGGCGGCGTCGGCATGGGGGTGCGAGGCAACCTCGGCGTGCAGGTTTCTATGCTGCGCCAAGGTCCGCAGGGTCGCCACAGATGTCAGCGGGTGCCGCGCGACCAACTGGCGTACGGCTGAGGACTGCGACCCAGCAAGCTGGCTCAGCGTGACCTCATCGACCAACCGGTGCGGTATCAGGGTGACGAGCAGGTTGGGATCCTGGATTGGCTGGGCGATGATCCTTAGCGCTTCGGTGGTCAGCTCAGGTCGCCGTAGGACCGCCCGGAGCACGGCGGTAGACGAGTCCTGAGCCAGCCGGAGGATCAGAGCCTCGTCGAGGGTCGCCCGGCGGGTCAGAGCGAGCCGCACATCCTGACCGTCACTCTCGGCCAGCTCCAGCAGCTCATTGAGGCCGGTCTGCGGATCCTGGGCTTCGAGGATCTCCTGGGCGTAGAGCTGCTGACGCACCTGGGCGTAATGGGGATGCCGGCGAATATGACGGCGCAGGGCGCGCTCGGTGAGGCCTCCAGCCAGCGCCGAGGGCGGCGCAGACGGATTGAGCATGACCCGCTCGCGAATCAGGTACTCCCGGTCCGCGCTCAATTCTTCAAGCACCTGCACGGGCGCGTTGGCATTACTGCTCAGCGCACGCCGCATCCGGGGGTCCTGGCGGGGCAAAAAGGCCAGTTCGTCGCGGGGCGTACGGGAATCGGCCGCCCGCGTCAGCTGGGACACCGAAGGGGCGGTATCGCCGCGCAGCCGGTCGCGCAGTTCCTCCGGGAGGTCCGGACGCACCGCGAGTTCGGCGCGGACCTGCTCCCAACGGTCCGCAGCCAGGTGCTCCTGCAGGTCTAAGGGCAACCGGGGATGCTGGGTGACCGCCAGCCGAACGGCGCGGCGCCGGACCGCCGCCGCCGTTCGCAGCGTGGCCGGGGTGGCCGCCCCCTGCTTGAGGGCCGCCACCTGCCGGACCCGCTCCTGAGGGTCCTGCATCAGGGCTGCCGTCACCCCGGGCGGGGTCGCCGGATGAGCGGCGACCGCCTCGCGGGTCACGGTCAGCCGGTCGGTGGCCAGAAGTTCAAGCGCAGCGGCCGGCGCGGCCACGTTTCTGGCGACATTCCGCCGAACGACCTTGTCGCCGTCTGCCGCCAGGGCCACCAGCAGCGGCGCAGGCGTGACAGGATGAGCCGCGAGATGCTCGCGCACAGCCACCGGCGGGTTGCGGCCCATCAGCCGCAGCGCGTCATCCGCTTCTAACGACGGGTTCTCGGCCAGCGCGGCCAGCACCCACCAGTCCTGATCGTTCAACAGGCGCCGGCGGATGGTGGCCGGCAGGTGCGGATTAACGGCCAAAGCGGCGCGCGCTTCCCAGTCGGCCTGCGAGAACTGCACCCAGTGACGGGCGTCGAGCCGGTCGGCCGCGAGCCGGCGGAGCAGGTTTTCATGGGCTTCGCCGTAGGGACGCTGCTCGTCCAAGCGCAGCAACAGGTCGATCGGCGCATGCGGATGGCGCTCAGCGCGCCGGGCGAGCCGGGCGTCGCCCAGGATCAGCGCCGTCTGTGCCCCGTTCAGCGCCCAGCAGCTGCGGTCGCTCAGCGCCGCACGCACCGCGGCGAGCTGCTCACCGGGGTCAACCGCTGGAGCAGCCGAGGTTTTGAACTGATTGAACCAATCTTTAATCCTCTGCGTCACGCTGCGCCCTACTCACTCTGCCGCCTGCTGAGCGTATTCCACCACGATTTCCACCCGCTCGTTGCGGGGGTCGAACTTCTCTCCTGAATACGGCGTCTGCCCACCGCGCGCCGCGACGGCCAGGCGGTACGGCTGCACGCCGCCGGCACGGTAAAAGACCTGCGCCACCGCACTGGCCCGCGCGGCAGACAGGTCCCAGCGCTCCGGGACTCCAGGCTGCGAGGTCTGGGTATGCCCTTCAATTCTCACCCGCCGCCAGTGCTCTTCTTGGCCGCGCAGCACCACCGCGAACTCCAGCAGTGCGGCCTGTCCCGCGGGCGTCAGCTGCGCCGTGTCGCCCATAAACATCCCCTGAGACTTGAAGACCCAGCGCTGCGCTCCCGGGGGATCGTTGCGCTGCTTCGGGTCGATCAGCAGCGGGCGCTCGGTCAGGTCGGCCGACCTGACCGCCGCTGCCACCTGCTCCTGGGCCTGGCGGTACTTGACTTGATCCCAGCCGGCTTGACCGACGGCCAGCAGTCCTCCCACAAAGAAGATCAGGACCAGCACCAGGTTCAGCATCAGGTCACTGAAGGCGATGTAGGGATTGGCTTCGGCCTCCAGTCGGCGGGTCATGAGGGCGGCGTCTCCTGACGGCTCAATTGCCGCTCCAGCCGCTCGAAATTCCGATCCAGACGACTGGCGTACGCACTGTTCTCTGCCTGAATCGACTGTCCGGCCTGCTCGAAATTCTTGGCGGCCCGGCCCAGGTTGTCCCCGACCTGATCGACGCGTTCAAGCAGCAGCGAGGTCCGCTCGCCGACCGTTTCCTGCAGACCCGTCACGATTTGCGCCTGCTGCGAGAGGTGGTCTTGCAGCTCCCGGGAACTGGTTTGCAGTGACTGAGCTGCGCCTTCCTGCGCCTGGACCAGGTCACTCACGCCGCGGCTCAGGCCCTCGGTCAGCTCAGAAACCGACTGGTTCATCTCGCCGAACACGGTCTCGATCTGGGTCGACGTGGCTGACAGCTGCGTCAGGCTCTGACCAAGGGTTTCACCGGCCTGACCCAGCACCGTTTCCAGCTGACCGGCGACGCTGCTGAGTTTGACGTGGATGTTTTCGAAGCTGTCACCGGCCGTTTTAAGGTACCGGCCCATCCGCTCCATCTGACCGGTGATGGCTCGGGGAAACAGAGCTGGGACCAGATCGACGTGAATGAACTCTGCCAGCTGGTCCTGATGCTGCTCCTGCTGACGTGCGGCCAGGGCGTACGCGATGCCGGTGGCCAGGCTGAGCAGGATCCCCCACAAGCTGGCTCCGAACGCGCCCTGCATCAGGGTCATGGTCTCGGCCAGCGCTTTGGCCAGGGCGCCCGGTTCGGTGGCCGTCGCTGCATTCCGGATCGGCTCGGCCAGGGTCCCGATGGACCCAGCGAGGCCCAGCACCGTGCCGAGCAGCCCGCTCAGCATCAGCAGGTTGGGAACGTTGCGCACGGCGGCCAGTGGCGCACCCGAAGCGGCCTGAACCGCCTCGACGCCGCCTTCCAGATCAGGCGTCGCCATCATCCTGGCGCGGTCAACCAGCTGCATGGCCCGGCGAACGGCGCCGCCTGCAGGCAACTGCTCCATCTTCTCGCGCACCGCTTCAGCGAGATCTTCACTGTCGGGTGGCTCTTCGGGGTCATAGGGGTTGTGCTCGTTGAGCAGCGAGCTGACTTCGGCCATCTGGCGGCGCTCGGCCTGGCGCTGCTGAGCCGCGCGCAGCAGGCCCCAGACGAAGAAGACCGTCAGGGGGACCATCAACGCCCCCAGGATAATCCAGCCTTCCTGACGCAACTGGGTAAATGCAGTGAGATCGTTCATCATCCGAAAATCGAGTAGGGCCGGCCGAAGGGATGGGTTTCATCTTCGGGGTGAAAGCTGCACAACAGGCCGTTTTGAATGACGTCTTCGTATGTTTCGCCGACCCAGCCACCGCAGACTTTGCAGTAAAAGCCGTCTTTCTCCGCGCGGCGGGACTTGGGCAGCGGCTCTCCGGCCGCCTTGTACAGGCCGTCGACGAGTGCGCGGTCCACCGGAAACACCTCGAGCAGCGCCTGACGCAGCTGCGGATCTTCGGTCAGCCAGAGCTTGAGAATGCCCTGAACCTCCTGATCATTCCAGTCGATCACAGCGCGGATGCTGCTGGTCTGCAGCTGCTCGTACAGCCAGCGGATGTACTGCCGGCGGCCCTCTGCCGGATCGGCGGCGCTGCCGATGATTTGCCGCTGCCGCGTGTCGATGGCGGTTTGGAGGTGCGTTGCGGCATTGTTCAGGCTGCGCGGCGGGCGGCTGGCATCACGGTTCTCGAAGGCCAGCATCCGCGACGCCTTGGCGAAGCTCGCCGGCAGTCGGCGCTCACGCTCTTCAGGTTTGGCGCTGGCCCCCGGTTCCATCGGCCAATCAATGATCAGAGAGCCGCCAAGGCGGACGCCTCCATGCAGCGCCGCGAGGACCAACCGGCGGTAGGACCGTTCCAGCTCCTCAATCTCGTTTTCACGCACCGGCGTCCAGTCGATGTCGCTGCGCTTGCGGGTGAAATATTGATAACGCGGTAAGTTCACGACAGAGTTAGACTGAAACCGTGAGTGAGGTTTGGCGGCCCAGCCGATGGACACGTCAGCAGATGGAAGAGCGGCGACTCGCCGCTCTTCCGATGCTCTCCGATATGACCCTGTCCTCCAAGACGATTGCCCAGCGTTTTGGTGTCAGCGCCAGCACTGTTCGTACCTGGCGGCAGCGCTTACGACATGGCGATACCCTTGAAGCTACTTTCTCCTCTGGACGTCCCTCCTTTCTCACCGATCACCAAGTGGCTGAAATCATGGCGATGATTGAGGCAGGGCCAGATCCACAGCGTTTTCCAGACGGGCGCTGGACTACCGCACGTATTCGCGACGAGATTGGATGCAGATATGGTGTCTGGTATGACCACGACTGGGTCGGAAAGCTGCTGTTACGCTGGGGCTTTTCCTGGCAGAAAGCAGAAAAACGCCCGTTGGAACAGAATGCTGAGCAGGTCGACGCTTGGCTGGAAGCAGAGCTTCCAGTCCTGGAAAAAAAAGATAGATGATGGTGAAACCATCGTCTGGGCCGATGAAGTCGGAATCAGTATGAAGCCCGTGATTGGCAACACCTGGGCCACGCGTGGTCAGACCCCAGTGATTCTGGCCAAGACCAATTGGAAAAAGCTCTCCGTGATTGGCGGGATTACGTCTAAGGGCCAGTTTTTCCAGCAGACACACGAAGGGTCGGTCAAAGCGATGGGCTTCATCGCATTTTTGACGCATCTGATGCGACACATCAAGGGGAAGATCACTGTTGTGGTGGACAACGCTAAAATCCATAAGGCGAAGGCCGTTTCGGCCTTCGTATCACAACATGAACGACTGAGCCTAACGTACCTGCCACCGTACAGCCCTGAACTCAACCCCATTGAACGAGTGTGGGCCTATGTCAAACACCACCAACTCGCCAATTTTTGCCCAGAGACGCTGGAGCAACTCAAGGCTTACCTCCGTACGGTATGGCCGAAAATCCGCTATCGGCAACTCCCAGCCAAATTGCTAGGTATCTACCCTGAAGTGTTACCGACTTAGCACGTCATCAATAGGTATTGAAGCGGGTCGGCGTGGCAAATGACATCTCCCGGACGTCGTCGGCACCGCGCAGGGCGAAACGGTACCACTCTTCGAGCATCACCACCCGGTTGGGATCGACGCCTTCCACCTCTTTGGCCCCTGGGTTCGCGTTGCTCCAGGGCTGCAGCGAACGCCGGAACTCTGGGGTCATCCGCTTGCTGATCAGCAGCTTGCGCCGCGGCAACGGACTCATGGGATCCAGCTGACCCAGCGGCTCGTTGACGTTGAGGAAGATGCGGGCTTTGTCCGAGGCGTGAATGGCCTGGGCGCCTGGGTCGAAGCTGGGGCTGCGGCGCTCTTCGAGGCGGGTGATGATGTCCTTGCCGCTTCCTTTTAGGCGCGACTCGAACGGTTCAAGCGCCTTTTGTTCCAGGCGGTCGAGCTGCGAGCGCTCGAAGTTGTCCTGACCAGGCGACCAGGGCATGCGCAGCCAATCAGGGTCGTTGGCACCAGGCAGAATGCCGCGGTTCAGATCGGTCCAGCTGCGAATCAGATCGATGGCATGAGCTTCGATCTGACGGTCGTCCACCGCCAACTCCTCTTCTTTTTCGACCGAGCCGTTGGGAGAAGGCTCGAACAACGACAGGCCGTTGACCGCTGCCGAATCGTTTTCCAGACTGCTCCTGTGCATCCGCCAGCGGTCGGATTGATTGATCAGCCGCTTGCGCAGACTGTTCAGGCGATCCGTCACCAGCCGCGTTTCGTCGGAAATTAGCGTGAGGGTGCCTGGGTCCATGCGCCGGGTGCCGGAGGCGGACGCCCCGTCGCTGAGACCTTCGATGACTTTTTGATCCAGCCGCACTTTGACGTCTGCGTTAAGGGCGCGGTTCAGGCCGCCGATCAGGCCCTGAGACGCTTTACCTTTAAGGAAAAACATACCCAGCAGCGTATTGCTCTGAATCTCCTGAAGTTGACCCAGGGTCTGCTCGACCGCGTTGGACTGCTCACCCGCCTGCCAGCTGCGCAGTTCTCCGATGCGGGGTTCGACCCCGGCGAACAGGTCCAGCAGGTATTTGGGCCCAGCATCGTAATTCAGCAGGTACTGGTCGACCACGCCCCGCAGCCGGTCGTGGAAGACCTGAGCCGCGTGCGTCCGCCGTTTTTTCACCGTATCCAGCACAAGGCCCTGCAAACCGTCACCGCGGTTCGCCGCGAAGGCTGAGCTCAAATCCCGGTAGGCGGCGCGGGCCGCGTCAATGTTCCCGGCGCGGGCGTGCCGGACCACTTCGGCCTTCTTGGCATCCAGAATCGGCTCGATGCTGCTGCTGCTTTCGGAATCGATCAGTAGGGTCTCCCGCAGCGCGTCGGCGGTCAGGCCCAGGCGATTCAATTCACTGTCGAGGTCGCCGGAAAAAGACTGATCCTTCCAGTGGTCGACCGCGCGGACCAGGCTGCGGTATTTCAGGGCCTCCAGGATCCGCCGCATCGGGTACTCGATGGTCGAGAGACCGAAGGTGGAAAAGGCCAGGGCGCGGCCTTGCCGCAGCGCTACCGGCCCGGCATTGACCATAAAGGCCATGGGGTCGGTTTCCGGCACGAAAATGTTGAGAAACATCCGGTCGGCGACCGCGCTGTTGAGCCGGTTCAGGTCACCGGGTTCGGTAGAGTTGGGCCGCAGCAGATAGACCACGTCGTAGGGCATCTCGTCTTTTCCGAGCAGCGGCGTTCCTTCGGCCTTGTCCGGATACTTGATGGTCTTGTAACGGTCCTCATCGCTGTGCAGGTGGTACTGGTTGAGTTCGGTCAGCGCGTGATACGTATTGGCCTTCCAGACCTCAGCATCAGACTGCTGGGCGATGCTGAGATCCGGATGCGGCATGGTGAACATGCCCAGCACCCGCTCGTCGTCGTTCAAGATGGTGCGCAGCAGGATGCCCATGTCCGACGCCGTCCCGCTGCAGGTTCCTCCGCAGAGCGTGCCCACCACAATCACCCGCAGTCCGGACTGGCCCTTTTCGGTCACCGCAAAGCGCGCTTCCATCTCCAGGCCGGCATTGCTCTCGTTCAGGGCTTTACGTGCGTCGGCCTCCGACAACTGCCGCAGGCGACTGACGCGCTGCGCGACCGCATTTTTGACCTTGCTGTAGTTCTCAGGGTAGAGCAAGGACAGGCGGCCGACCATGCGGATGTGTCCGGCGCCGGCGTCTACAGACGCCCCCGGTAGCTGCGCCAGGGTGTCCATGTCGGCCCACCGAGTCAGGGCGATGCTGGAATCGTACAGTTCGGGACGCTCCAGCAGATCGCGCCAGGCGCTGGCGGAAATGCTCAGGGTCTGGAAATCGTCGGGACGCTCGCGCTTGAAGAGGTTTTCCTTGGCCGCGTCGGTCTCCAGAGCTAGGAACTCGATCCATGGTGCACGGTCGAGGCGGCCCACTTCCCATTTCACACGCTCGGCCAAGGCTTGGAGAATCTCAGTACCGGTGCTGCCCAGGCCGATCACCAGGGTCTTATACACACTCAGTTGTTCAGCGGCCATTTAGCGCCTCCCCAGTGAAGAGAATGTGAGGGTGAGAATCAGGGCCAACAGCCCGAACGTCACTGATAGGGCGACCATGTAGATCAGGTCGGTCGGACGAATCAAAAACCAGGCCGAGACAGCCAGCAGCACGAGACCAACGATCAGGGCCGTGAACATGGCCGTCGACACCGCGCTGACCGGTTCTTTGCCTCCGCCGACCATCATGTGAGCCAAGGCGAGGGACATCAGGTACCACAGCGCGAGGCCAGCAAGGGCCGTGAGCCAGAACTGCGTCTGAGAGTAGATTGGCCAGAGCTGGTCGAAAAAACTGTTGACATTCATGCTCACTCTCCTGGGAGGTAATTAAGGTTGATTTTGCGGCGGATCGGTTTGGGTACGCCGCCGGGCCCAGGCAGTTCACCGCTGAACTCCAGGACGTGGTCTGGTTGGCTGGGCCGCAGAGGCACCGTGGCGACCGTTCCCGGCAGCGTCTGGCCGTTGAGGGCGTCCAGGCGAAGCGCATTGTGGACGCTGCCGATCTGCAGGTCCTTGCCTTTTAGACTGATCTCGGCCACCGCCTCGGGAGGGAATCCAGGGATCAGCACGGGGCTGCGGCCGTTCTCGGCAACGTAACCGGGGCCGGCAATAACCGCGAACGGTTGACCCGCACGGAGGTCACGCAGGCTGAAGGTGGTCCCCTCGATGTCCAGGCTACCGCGGGAACCCCCGCGCAGCAGGGACCGGCCAAAAAAGGCCAGCGCCCCCAGGACCAGCGCGCCCAGCAGCAGGCCAAGCACCGGACCGGCGTTCGCCGGTTTCTGCGCCTCTTGGGCCGCAGCCGGGCCGGCTTTGAGCAGCTCCGAGCGTGGCTGAGCAAGTGACGCTCCGGTAAAGGTCTTGGGAATAAAAACGACCGCTTGAAGTTGGTTTTGAAGTTCTCCTGTGGGGCTCTTGACGGTGTAGGGCAGATTAACCGTGGCACCGTCCTGAGTGCCCTGGAGTCTGGTCCAGCCCTGCAGGACCTGCTGATATTCAGGCGCACTGGTTCCGAGCAGCTCACTGCTGGACGCCCCCACACTCGCCGCCGTATTGGTGAGCAGCACCAGAATGGTGGACGGATCGTTGAATTCACCTGTTAGTGTGGCGGCCACGCGCTCCGTGTCGTGTCCGCCGAGGGACCCCGCTTCCGGGGTGGTAGGCCACAGGGCCGCGACCTGTTCACGGTCGCCTGCCGCATCCTGACCGATATTAAAGGTCAGTGAGGCAGGGTTCCGGTATTCCCAGACGTCCATCTCCCAGGCCCGCGCTGAGACCTGGTCGCCCTGAACAGCTGCGCGATCGACCAGCTGGGTGGCCACTTCCCGGGCGGCCTGGGCTCCCAGCGGGTCCGCTTTGTAATGGCCGGTCGAAAAGGCCATGACCCAGTGTGCCTGTTGGCGTTCCAGGTCTCCTCCTGATTGCTGGACCCCCTTTTGAATTTGAGCAATCAGTTGATCGACGGCCGGCGACAGGCTGTCACGGACAAGCTCCGGCTTGCCCTGCGTGTCCTGGGCCGCCGCCGATCCCAGCAGCAGGGCCACTGAAAGAGCTGAAACAGTGACCCGTCTTCCTGGTTTGATGATGTTTTGATGAGCCTGCATTAAAGTCATTACCTCTGAATTGTAATAGGTTTTGCTCGGTATGGAAGCAAGTTTGTGCATTCCACAGCAGATCTGACGGAACCCTGCGCCAGGTCCTGCAGTGGTTAGACCGGCCCGTTCCATTTCAGGATCAGGTAGTGGCTGCATCAACGTGACAAGTTGTATCGGTGGAAGGCCAGAGTCAGGCTGGCTTCGAGCATTTCGTCCGTCTTCGAGAAAGACAACGACTTACGAGCAAGCCGACCCAGCCGCTGTCTCAGCGTGCAGTTCAATCGTTCGACATGATTCGTTTCTCCCTTCCGGGTTAGCCGCTTTACCCCCAAGAGCGGTTCATCGTAGGCTCGCCACAGATCGGTGCAAAACGTCCCTTTCAGTCGCTGCTCAAGGGACAATGGTAAGCGTTCCCAGAACTTGAACGCTGTTTGCTCACTGCGGTCACCCAGTACCCAGGCCAGCACCCTGCGGGTGCTGCGCTCCAGGGCAATCCAGATCCACCTCGCCTGTTTTTTCTTGGCAACGAAGGTCCACATTTCATCCAGCTCAATGACCACTTCTTCTGGAGGTGTGATGCAGACTGGTACAGTCTGCATCACTTCACGGGCCTCTCTTTTATCCACCAGATCACGGTGTTGCGGTGAACACCAAAGACGCGCTGTACTCCTCTCAGACTCATCCTGACCTTGCCCCTGTTTTCGGTGCCAGTCTGATTGCGAATTCAGCAGCAGACTGGGAGGCATATGAACGGCAAACGGTATACCGAAGCACATATTCTGGACATCCTTGGACAGCTTGAGGCGGGCACGCCTATAAGCGATTTGGCGCGACTTCATGGAGTCGCGCCAGGGACGATTTATCGCTGGAAAGCCAAGTACGGTGGCATGACCAAAGACGAAGCCCGTCAATTTCGTCAGCTGGAGGCGGAAAACCAGCGTCTCAAAAAGCTGGTTGCTGACCTTTCGCTGGACAACGCCATGCTGAAAGAGGTGGTTGGACGAACGTGGTAGGGCCTGGGACCACGTCCCAGGCGAGGACACCTCTCAAAAAACAGATAGCGATCTTCCTGAAGGACACCTTCGCCGTGAGTGAACGTCGAGTCTGTCGGGCCCTGGGCTTCTCGCGCACGACCTATAGAAGAAAAAGCCCAGAGAGTAAAAGATCTGGTTCTGGTCGAACGTTTACGTGCACTGGCACGGGAACGGCCACGCTTTGGATACCGAAGACTTCACCTGATGCTGGGCCGAGAAGGTTTGAACGTGAACCATAAGCGTGTGTACCGCATCTATCGTGCCGAAGGGCTAGCCGTTCGGAAGAAGGAGCGCAGGAAGCTCAATGTTGGGGAGCGTCAGCAGAAACCTCAGGTTTCTGCTCCTAATCAGCGTTGGAGCCTGGATTTCATGACAGACCAGCTCGCATCTGGTCAGCGATTTCGTGTGCTGAACGTGGTGGATGACTTTACCAGGGAGTGCCTGGTGATGCAGGCTGGAACGTCCATCACAGGGCACGATGTCGTGACTGCTCTGGAAGCTGTGGTGCGGTTCCGTGGTGCACCACAGGCTATTACGACCGACAATGGCCCAGAATTTACAGGGAGAGCCCTGGAACTCTGGACCCATAAGTGCGACATCATGCACCACTTCATTCGACCGGGAAAACCCGTCGAAAACGCCTATATCGAAAGTTTCAATGGACGTGTTCGGGATGAATGCCTGAACCTCCACTGGTTTCAGAATCTGGATCAGGCCCGTCTGATTCTTCGCCGCTGGCGTGAGGACTACAACGATGTCAGGCCACACACTTCACTGAATGGACAGACTCCGAACGAATTTGCCCGCCTGTTGCAGGCGGGCTGAGGTAAGCTGAGTTTCGCAAAACGACTGGTACCGCTTTTGGGGCACCCTCAGCTGGCCTACCGCGATATCGCTCTAGAGATGAAAAGCGCCGGCATCAAGTTCGAGGACCGCGCGAGAGCGTTCGGTGACCTAGGCCTGACCTACGCCCGTGAGATCACTCCCTATCCACCCAGCAAGAAGCCCTCGCCGCCTGGAAAGCGGCCGGACGGCGAGGAGTGGTCGTCCTCCCTACTGGAGCCGGGAAGACGTTGGTGGCACCTCAATGGGATAACCCCCGTGCGGCTCAATAGGGCCGTTCGCCAGGGCACCCTCCCTAGTGATCCTCCGACCCTGGGCGTCAGCCAGCATGCGGACACGTCAAAACTGTTTCCTAAAGCTCAACCATCAAAATAGCTTCAGCTCCCTGCAGCGCCTCAGCCTTTTCCTGTTTCAAAGCAGTGAGTAGTGCGGTGACTCCAGCTTCACTGAGTGAGGCCAGGGCTTCTAGCGCCTGGTCAGAAGGCGACCGCCGCAAATGTAATTTCAGAAAAGCCAGGACTGTCTCCCGTGGCTCTGAAGGGGCCTCCTCCTCTTGCGCCCTATCTCGGGCCACAACTTCTTTGCGCGATGTCTTCTCGTGGCTTTCCGTAGCCGCGTACCCCCACTTCTTAGGGTTCCGGATGGCGTCTACAATAGCTGCGGGGAGCGAGCGAGGTTTCCAACCCGTTTCCAACCGTTCGTCCACCACTCTGAGGGCAACCTTGATCCGAGCTGGATGGTCAGCGGCCAGAGCCTCCGCCACTGGGCGGGTAATCCCGCGCTCCAACAGCACGTCGACAAGCTCAGGAGCCGCTTCCAGCGAGAACCGGTAGTGAATGTTGCCAGTGCGCCCGCGGCCAGTGATAGTCACTTCATCCAGGTACCCTTCGACCTTCAAACGTTCGTGGGCAGCCTCCAGGGTCCGCTTGGAGTTGTCCAGCCGCTCTTCTTCCAGGCCACAGGCCGCCAGCCAATCTTTGAACTTGAAGCTCAGTTCTCCAGCGAGAGACCCTGCTGCAGTGACGCGGTGGGCCTGAAGAACCCGGTACAGGCTTCTGGCCTGCGGTTGACCGAGGCGGGAGAGCAACTCACCGTCGAGAATCTGGAAGAAACCATCGCGGATGGAACTGGCGAAGCTGGGAACGAAGCTGATCTTGATGGGAGACGCTTCACTCAGTTCCCGCTGCTCGAAAGGACGGTGAGACCCGGTGGCCTGGTCCATCACCTCCATCTCTGCAATGATTCCGGTCGTGGTCGTTGCACCCAGGTGACGCTGACGCTTTTCATCGAACTGCGTTCTGACCAGCGTCCATTTCACTCCACTGAGACGCAGCAGAGACTCACGCAGGCCTGCATAATATTGACCATTTCTGGAATGCCCACTGGCCGCAAGCAGTTGAGCTGCGGAAAGTTCAATCGTATTCGACTCTGGGCAGCCCGCTCTGAAAAAAAGCGTTTGCAGCGCGAGCAAGACATCTGCATCACGTCCATGAGGCCGTCCATGAAAAGCACTCCCAGTGACCCGGTACATCACCTCACCGATGGTGTACTCGGTCTCCCAACTGATCTCCGAAGGGGCAAGGTCACGCTGCACGCTGATGATGCCCGCCCTCGTCAGATCCAGTTCGTTGATTCGAATTTCCACCTTGATTGATCATATCAAGATAAATAATTATTGATTTGATTGATCAATCAAGGGGCCAATTATTAAGACTCAAAAGCCGACCCCAGCGACATTTACCTCAAAAAAATACCTCAGTTCTATCTCGCGTTTACCTCAGTTCTATCTCGCGTTTACCTCAGTTCTATCTCGCGTTTACCTCAGTTCTATCTCGCGTTTACCTCAGTTCTATCTCGCGTTTACCTCAGTTCTATCTCGCACATGTGGCTGTATTACCAAAAAAATTCCCAGGATTTGAGACAGAACCGAGGGATTGGTGCGACACTTTTGAGGGATTGACGAGACAGAACTGAGGGATTGGTGCGACACTTTTGAGGGATTGACGAGACAGAACTGAGGGATTGGAGACTTGGCTTGCATGTGAATTGTGACCGGCATGCAGGGAGGAACCCGGTGGCATATCCAGCCTCTCCCCTCCCCTTAAGCTTCCTGTTCTAGTAAGGCGGTCAGCTCTTCCAGGAGGCGCTGGGCCTTGCGGCGTCTGCGTCCGTCCAGCTGCTCAAGTCTGCCCGCCCTCAACTGTTTCGCCAGGCGCTCACCCGCCTGCACCGGATCGGTAGGCTGGAGGCTATCCGAAGGCGATGTGCTGCGAGCTGTCTTTAGAGCCTGCTCGACGTCACGTGTCCCCCACTTACTAGAAATGACCAGAGGAAGCCACTCAGCCTGCTGCTCCAAGGAGGCTTTGGTCAGCGCCATGACGGCGGCATAAGAAGCTCCCTGCTGGATAGCATCCTTCAGATGTTCGGGAAGCGAGAGCATCTTGAGATAGTGACGCTGGAAGCCAGCCACACTGAGGTCACGCCCCAGAACACTCAACGCTTCCTGCAGCGCTTGGGTGACCTCTGGAGATGTGCTGCGCCGGGCTTGTAGATCAGCGATGACCTGCTCACGCGGTTGATCAACCGCCAGGGCGACAAGGTCCACCGCCGCGTGGGCCACTTCATAGGCGTTCAGGTCCTGGCGTTCCAGATTTTCCTTGAGACCATACAAGCGAGCCTGGGTATCATCCATGTTGCGGACGATCGCGGGAATGCGGTCGAGGCCAGCGAGTCGGGCTGCTCGCCAGCGCCGTTCACCCGCCACCAGTTCGAAGGTATCCGGCCCAAGTAAGCGTACGAGGACCGGCTGCAGGACTCCATTGAGCCCGATATCCTCGGCAAGCGAGTCGATGTCGGTGAAATCCAACCGGGCCTGAAACGGGGAAGCCCTCAGCTGGTCGAGTGGAAGCTGCCTCAGGGGTGACCGCTCGGTCTGGGCCTGATCGATGCTGGATTTGACCTGCATGGTCTTGTTGAGGATGGCCTGCATCCCGGCGGACAGTGGCTTCTCAGTCATGGCTTGATCCTTTCGAGTAGCGTATCGACCACACTGACAATCTCCGCTTTCGCTTCGGCATCGGCTGGTACAGTGCCGACTGGGCGCCCTTCCGGTTGGCAGCGGTTGTATACAGCAGGACGATTGCGGATAGGACCGGCGAGCTGGTCCCCAAGGGCAGCCTGGAAGACCTGCATGGCTTCCTGAGCGTGGTTGGTATTGTCCATCTGAGTGACCACAAACATCGCAACCTTGAGGTTCTCGTTGGTGTAGGTATATTCCTCAAGCATTTCACGTACCCCTTCCAAGGCCACGAGGCCCTTGTATTTGGCAGGAATCGGTACAATCACCCAGTCGCTGGCATTGGCCGCATTGGCGGTCAGTTTGCTGAGTGAAGGTGGAGGGTCAATCAGGATGAAGTCGTACCGCCCAGATTCACGCACCTTGTCGACTGCACGGCGCAGACGGCCTTCTGAGTTGGAGTACCCGCCTAGCGCCATGTCACTGCGGCTCAGAACCAGGTGACTGGGAATCAGGTCCATGCCGTGAATGTGGACCGGGTCAGGCAGCTCTGCGTACTCCATCAGGGCGTTGCGGACCGTCTGCTCAGGCTGAGCCTCTCCATAACCCAGGAACTGACTGAGATTGGCCTGCGGGTCAAGGTCAATGAGCAAGACGCGAAAGCCGCGCTGGCTGAGTTCATAGCCGATATCCCGCACAGTGGAAGTCTTGGCGGCTCCTCCTGCGTGGTTGAACGCCATAAGTACCTGGGTTGCCTGGGTCATAACTGTATGATGCCTGCTTCAAAGAATGTCCGCAAATTTTCTGGGAAGCTGCGCAGAAATTTCTCTGGGGCAACGTTGCCCCAGAGGTAAGTGCTCAAGATTCCACTGAGCAGAATCCCGCTGCAAGCTGGCAAGAATCTCGTCTCAGACGGCCCGTGCATGGTACCGGCCACGCACAACCCAGTAGGTTCGGTGGTGGGTGTAGCCTCAAACTGGGGGCAATGTGTATCGCTCAAACCTGGGGCAGCCTTTGACACCACGCGAGCGGCTGTATGCGGCTGCCGAACTTTCTCAGAAGGCAACGGAGGCGGCGTTACTGGAGCTGTAAGACTTCACAGCCTCCCTTTGGAAATTGTAGATAGCCTGACCTGGAAATCCCCTATTCCTCAGGTTGGGCCGCAGATTCGCTGTTCAGGTCATAGAATATTTCTCATCCTATGATAACCCTACCTCTACCTCTTCTGGACTCGACTGGCCGCGCGAGATGAATATCTTTGAGCTGCGTCAGGAAGTAATAGACCAGTACGCCTCCTACGTCTCCTCGTTCGTGCATATCCGTGACCGTGACATCCGGGATTACGTCGATGGTCAGATGCAAAGTGGAGTCTTTTGGCCTGAACCACTGGTACAGCTCAATCCCAACTTCACGTCAGGTGGGAGTGTGGCCAGCCTGGTGGCAGAAGGACTGCTCCACCCACAGTGTGCCGAACTGTTTCAGGCAGGCCATCCGCCCAGGTCGCTCAATCTGCACGCCCACCAGCGAGCGGCGACCGAAATGGCGCAGCAGGGGCGTTCCTATGTCGTGACCACAGGCACAGGGTCCGGCAAATCGCTGACTTACATCCTGCCTATTGTGGACCATGTGCTGCGGTTCGGCAGCGGGCGTGGGGTGCAGGCCATCGTGGTTTACCCTATGAACGCGCTGGCGAACAGTCAGGTTGAGGAACTGAACAAATTTCTGGGCGAGAGTGGCCTCGTGACCTTCAAGCGGTATACCGGACAGGAATCCCGCGAGGAAAAGGACGCCATCATTGCCGAGCCGCCCGACATCCTGCTGACCAACTACATGATGTTGGAATTGATTCTGACCCGTCAGGATGAGGCGGACCTCGTTCGTGCAGCTGAGGGCCTCAAGTTCATTGTCTTTGACGAGCTACACACCTACCGTGGCAGGCAGGGCGCGGATGTGGCCTTACTGATTCGCCGTCTCCGTGAGCGACTGAAGGCTTCGGAGGCCATTTGCGTAGGCACCAGCGCCACCATGTCCTCCAGTCGAAACTATCAGGAGAGGCAATCGACGGTCGCCAGTGTAGCCGCCAAGCTGTTTGGGGTAGAGATGACGCCAGAGCAGGTCATTGGCGAAACGCTCGAACGGACGACGCATGGGCAGCCGGATCCAGCAGACTTGCGGGCCGCCATCACTCAACCCGTACCTGCAACTTTTGATGCGTTTGTGCGTGATGCCCTGGTCGTCTGGCTTGAAGACCATGTGGGCCTGGAGTGGGACGAGGCCGCGGGGCGTTATGACCGCAAACCGCCACGGGCTGTCACGGGTGAGAACGGTCTTGCTGAACTTCTGCGTACGGAAACGGGCCTGCCTGCCGTACAGTGCCAGGAAGCCTTGCAGAGCAGGCTGCTTCAGGGCAATGCTTTACGGCATCCTGAGACAGGCCGCCCCATCTTCGCCTTCAGGCTCCACCAGTTCATCAGTAAGGCGGCGACGGTATATGCGCCTCTGCTCCCTGCTGCCGAGCGTCTGCCGCACCTCACCTTGCAGGGACAGGTGTATGCCCCGGGAAGTGAGCGCCGCCTGCGCCTCTATCCACTGGAGTTTTGCCGCAATTGCGGGCAGGACTACTACTCTGTCAGGCGTTCGGTAGACCCTGCCACTGGGCGCGAAGCGTTTCTGGCACGCGGAAACGGCTGGGGACAGGAGAGCACCTCTGAAGACGGTTATCTGTACCTGGGCACTCCAGCCTGGCCTACCGATCAAGAGCTGGTCATAGAACGTCTGCCTGAAAACTGGATTGAAGAAAGGAACGGCGGGTTCCACATCAAGTCAAGTCAGCGTAAACATTTGCCTTATCCTGTGCGCCTGAACGGTTTAGGGGAGCAGACCCAGCAAGGAGTACAGGCTGCTTTCATTCAGGGCGAGTTCCGTTTTTGCCTCTGCTGCGGGGTCAGTTATCTGGGCCGCACAGGTAAGCTGACCAAGCTGTCCACCCTTTCGAGTGAGGGCCGCTCAACCGCCACCACCCTGCTGAGCATGGCGGCGGTGCAGGGGCTGAGAAAGTCCGACCTGAGCGAGGAAGCCAGAAAAATTCTCTCGTTTACCGATAACCGCCAGGACGCTTCGTTGCAGGCGGGGCACTTCAACGATTTCGTGTTCACGGCCTCGCTGCGGGCAGCGCTGGCCCGTGCGCTGAAACAGGAACCGCTCGGTCTGGAGAACGTGGCACAAAAAGTCTTTGCGGCCCTTGAGCCTGATTTTGCCTCTTTCGCGAGTGACCCCAATGCCCGTTTTGGGGAACGTGACCGCACCATCAAAATGGCACACAACCTGATTGGCTACGCGCTATATAGCGATCTGGCCGAGGGCCGCCGCCTCACCCTGCCCAACCTGGAAGGGGTGGATTTGGTGCGGTTCAGTTACCCGTATCTGCGCGAAGTCTGTGAGGCGCAGGACCTCTGGGAGCGTGCACATCCGGCCCTGTCGGTGGTCAGAAGCGGCATCGTGGAAGTGCGTGAGCGTGTTGCCAAGGCATTGCTGGACTGGATGCGGCAGAATCTCGCCATCAAAGCGCCCTATCTGGACGTAGATTATCTGCAAACTGTGATTTTGAACCGTGGTCTGATAAGGGAAGACAGCCCGCTGACCTTACCACCTGAGGAAGCGAACAACCTTACCATCTCCAAGCGCGTCGTTCTCGGCTCACTCCCCCGCTCGGAGAACCGCTTTTCCGGTCGCCTGACCCTCAGCGCTCAGGGGTCGGTGGGCCGCTATCTCAGGCGGCCCGAGACGCTGGCCTGGAGTCAGAAGCTAGGGTATCCCGACATTGAAGCCATCTTGCATGACCTCATCCATGCCCTGTCTGAATTTATCGAAGAGGTGGAGGCTGGCGCGTACCAGCTCAAGGGCACCAGTTTCATGTGGGAGGCTGGTCCAGGCACCGAGGCGTCCCTCGACACGCTGAGGGTGGTGCGGCCTACGGGCACGGACGCGCCACGGGTCAATTCCTTTTTTCTGTCGCTGTACCAGCAGCCAGCCAGCGAGTTTAGAGACCTGTATGGAGCGGAACACACCGCTCAAATCCGCCCCGAGGAACGTGAGAAGCGCGAAGAAGCCTTCCGCAGCGGCGCCTTACCAGCCCTGTTCTGCTCACCAACGATGGAGCTTGGGGTAGATATCAGCAGCCTCAACGTGGTGCATATGCGGAACGTGCCGCCGACCCCCGCCAATTACGCCCAGCGCTCTGGACGCGCCGGGCGCAGCGGGCAGCCTGCGCTGGTCATGACCTACGCGACGACGGGCAATAACCATGACCAGTATTTCTTCCGCCGCCCAGAGCAGATGGTGAGCGGTACCGTCTCCACGCCGCGTATCGAGCTAGGCAATGAGGCGCTGGTGCGCTCGCACGTCCACGCCATCTGGTTGGCCGAGACAGGAAAGAAGCTGCCTGTCTCGGTGGCTGACCTGCTGGATGTGAGCGGTGAAGAGCCGAGTCTAGCACTGCTGCCTGACCTGCTGATTCCGTTCGGGGATGAGGGGGTGCGCCGCCGCACCTTACTTCGGGCCGGCCAACTGCTCAGCAGCCTTGGCCCCAGCCTCAGTCAGGCGACCTGGTACAGCGACGAATGGCTCGACTACACCGTCAGGCAGGCTGCCCATGAGTTCGACCGCGCCCTTGACCGCTGGCGTGACCTGTACCGCAGCGCTCTGTCTCAGTTGCATCTCAACAATGCCGTTCTGGCTGATGCCACCAAAGGGCACCTCCGTGAGCAGGCGCAGCGGCTGCACGCCGAGGCCAACACCCAGTTGGGACTGCTGCGTAAGCCCGATGGTGACCTCTCCGATTTCAGCACCTACCGCTACCTGGCTTCGGAAGGGTTCCTGCCTGGCTACAATTTTGCCCGCCTGCCCCTGTCGGCCTACATTCCTGGGCGCCGGGGGCTGAAGGCCAAGAACGACAGCTACCTTTCACGCCCCCGCTTCTTGGCTCTCTCGGAGTTCGGGCCTAACGCCATCGTCTATCACAATGGGGCCAAGTATGAGGCGAACAAGGTCATCGTGCCCGCACGTGGCGAAACCAGTGAACTTCCGACCGTGAGCGCCCAGCGCTGTGAACGGTGTGGCTATCTGCATCACGGTACGGGGGCGGAGGCCAGAGATGTATGCGAAAACTGCGGTGCGCCCCTGGCACCCGCGCAGCCTAACCTGTTTCGCATGACCTCGGTGGCGACCCGCCGCCGTGAGCGCATCGGCAGTGACGAAGAAGAGCGCCGCCGCATCGGGTTTGATGTGAAAAGTGGCCTGCGCTTCGCCTCGCGTGGTGGCAAGTCGGACCGTGTGCAGGCGCAGGCTGTTTCAGATGCAGGCACGCCACTCTTAAACCTGACCTACGGGGATGGGGCGACGCTCTGGCGCATCAACTACGGCTGGCGCAACCGTGAGAACAAGCAGGAACTCGGCTTTCTGTTCGACCCCGAGACGTCACAGTGGCTCAGCAAAGAGGCTTACCAGAAGAAGCAAAAAGCCGCAGGTGGCCGTGAGGTGGCCGCGCAGAAGGTCATTCCCTACGTTGAAGACACCCGTAATGTCCTCTTGATTGAGCCCGCTCTTCCTGCGGATGCTGCCCAGATGGCAACCCTGATGAGCACCCTCAAGAACGCCATTCAGCTTGCTTACCAGCTTGAAGACAGCGAGCTGGCCGCCGAGCTCCTGCCGGACGGTCATAATCCAAAGCAGATTCTGCTGTACGAAGCGTCTGAAGGAGGAGCCGGGGTCTTGCAGGATTTGGTCTTCAGCTCTGGTGCGCTCGGTCGGGTGGCCCATCAGGCGCTGGAGCTGCTGCACTTTGACCCCGGCACGGGTGAAGACAGGGGGCACGCTCCCCACGCTGCGGAGCGCTGCGCCGCCGCCTGCTATGACTGCTTGATGACCTACGGCAATCAGGGCATGCACGAACTGCTGGACCGGTTCCTGATGCGTGACCTGTTGCTGGCCCTGCAAGGAGCGCGCGTCGCTGTGCAGGGAGCGCAGGAGGAAAATCACCTGGACACTCTGCTGGCCCGCTGTGACAGTGAGCTGGAGCGGGAGTGGCTGCGCTTCTTGCAAGCGGAGGGGAGAAGGCTCCCATCTCACGCCCAGCCCCTGATTCCAGACCACTACGTCCGCCCGGACTTTGCCTACGCGGATGAGGCAGCGGTCGTCTTTATTGATGGGCCGCACCACGAGCTACCAGGCCAGACGGCTACGGATGCCCGCCAGCGCGAGGAGCTGGAACTGGCTGGCTACACTGTCATCACATTTACTTACAACCAGAGCGAGTGGCCTGCCATCCTGGCGCGCTACGCCTTTATGTTTGGAGAAGGTTGACTATGAGTTTTGATATCGGTTCGATGGTGCGTGCACGTGGGCGCGACTGGGTGGTGCTCCCCGAAAGCAGCGCGGACTTTCTGCTACTCAAGCCCCTGGGAGGCAGCGACGCGGAAGTTACGGGCCTTTACGCCGGAGAAGGTGGAGAAAAGGTCCGCACCGCCGCCTTCGATGACCCCACGCCCACTGCCTTCGGTACGGCCAGCGGGGCCAGACTGCTGCTGAACGCGGCGCGGCTGGCCGTCCGCAGTGGTGCGGGGCCGTTTCGCTCGCTGGGCCGGCTGGGCTTTGAGCCCCGTCCCTACCAGCTGGTACCGCTGCTGATGGCGCTGCGTCAGAGTCCAGCGCGCCTGCTGATTGCCGATGACGTGGGGATTGGCAAGACGGTAGAAGCGGCGCTGATTGCCCGCGAACTGCTGGACCGGGGTGAGATAGACCGCCTGGCCGTGCTGTGCCCCCCGCACCTGGCCGACCAGTGGGTGGAGGAGCTGCGGGTCAAGTTCGGAATAGACGCGGTCGCCGTGCTGCCGGGCACCGCCCGCCGCCTGGAGCGCGGCTGCAATCCCGGCCAGAGCATCTTCGAGCGCTACAAGTTCACCGTAGTCAGCCTAGACTTGGTCAAATCGGACCGCTGGCGGCAGGATTTCCTGACCAACGCGCCGGAATTCGTGATTGTGGACGAGGCGCACGCCAGCGCGGAAGGCGCAGGCCTGGGCACCAAGCGCCACCAGCGGTACCGCCTGCTGGAAGAACTGGCCGCTGACCCCGAGAGGCATCTGCTGTTGGTCACCGCCACGCCGCACGGTGGCAAGGAAGACGCGTTTAGAAGTCTCTTGCGGCTGCTGAATCCTGATTTCGCCAGCTTGCCGCTGGACCTTAGCGGTGCTCAGAATGAGCGTGCCCGCGCCACCCTGGCGAGGCACCTGGTGCAGCGGGGCCGCAAGGACATCACTGAGTATTTGCAGGAGGGTACCCCTTTCCCCAGGCGGCATGATGCGGAACTCCAGTACACCCTGCATCCCGACTACGCAGCTCTGTTCGACGACGTGCTGGATTACGCCCGCGAGAGCGTGCAGGTACCCGGCGAAGCCCAGAGCCGTACCCGCATTCGCTGGTGGGCGGCGCTAGGACTGCTGCGTGCCCTGGCGAGCAGTCCGCAGGCCGCCGCCGCCACCCTGCGTGAGCGGGCCAGTGGTGAAGGAGAAACCGAAGAAGCTGTGATTGACCGCCTGGGCCGCGAGCTGGTCCTGGATCCCGAAGAAGGCGAGGAAGGGGCGCTGGACGTGACCCCAGGAGCACAGGTGGACAGCCAGGAGAGCGAGGCTACCCGTACACTGCTGCAACTGGCGGAGCGGGCCGACGCCCTGGCCGGACCTAAAGACAACAAATTGAAACTGTTGACTACTCAGGTGACCGAACTGGTGAAGCAGGGCTTCGCGCCTATCGTCTTTTGCCGCTTTATCGCCACTGCTGAGGCGGTCGCAGTTCACCTGGGGAGCGTGCTGAAAGACACTGAAGTGATGGCCGTCACAGGCCGCCTGACCCCTGACGAGCGAGTGGCCCGCATTGAGGAACTGGCCCAGCACGAGCGGCGCGTGCTGGTGGCAACGGACTGCCTCTCTGAAGGTATCAACCTGCAAAGCGTGTTCAGCGCGGTCATTCACTATGACCTGCCCTGGAACCCCACCCGCCTCGACCAGCGCGAGGGCCGCGTGGATCGCTACGGGCAGCTTTCACCAGAAGTGCGGGTGCTCATCATGTATGGCGCAGACAACCGCATCGACACCCTGATTCTGGACGTGCTGGTGCGCAAGCACCGCCTGATTCGGGCCACTTTGGGCACCAGCATTCCCGCCCCCGAAGAAGCCGAGAGCCTGTTGGACGTGCTGCTCAGCCGCGTGCTGGAAACCGGCTCGCGCGAAGCCATTCAGCCGCTGCTGTTCGAGGAGGTGCAGGCCTTCGATGTGAAATGGCGTGACGCGGCAGAAAGCGAGAAGAAGTCGCGCAGCCGCTTTGCACAGAACAGCATCCGCCCTGAAGAGGTTGCAGGAGAACTGGCGGCGGTTCGCGAGGCGCTGGGCGATGCCCACACCGCGCAGGACTTTGTTCTAGAGGCGCTGGGCACTGCTGGAGTCAGTGTCAGCCCACGGCTGGACGGCAGCTTCGTGGCCGACCCTGCACAGGCAGACATCAGGGCCGAGTTCCGCGACTTTCTGCGCTCAGCGCGGCGCTTTCGTTTCAGTCCGCAGGCGGACAGAGGCGTGGTGCCACTGGCCCGTAACCACCCGCTAGTGGAGCAGCTTGCCAGTACTGTGCTGGGTCAGGCGCTGGAGGCCCCAGAGGAGGCCGCCGCCAAGCGCGTGGGCGTGATTCGCACTTCTGGCGTGACTACCCAGACCACCCTGCTGCTGCTGCGCCACCGCTTTCACCTGACGGGGCGCAAGGGGAACCGCACCTGGCAGACCCTGGCCGAGGAACTCGACCTGCTGGCCTTCGCGGGTCGCGCCGAGGAGCCGACCTGGCTGACCCCGGAGCAGACCCGCGCTCTGCTGACCCTCACCCCTGAAGGCAATCTGGCCCCAGAGCAGAAGACCGAGCGGCTGACCCGCACGCTCAGCGACCTGCGCGGCATGGACGACCTGCTGATGAACCGCGCCCAGGAGCGGGCTGCCGCCCTACTGGAAGCCCACGAGCGGGTACGCGGAGCCGCCAGGGGTCAGGGCGTGACCTACACGGTGGAACCGCCTGGCTCACCCGACCGCCTGGGCGTGTACCTCTTCTTGCCCGTGCCTAAGGTTGGAGGCATCCAGTGAGTCCGACTCAGCTTCAACACGTTCAGGTTCATGCGCTGGGCCTGACCGATGATTTCCTGCTGCAACTCTCTGACCGTGCCCAGACCGCCAAGCTGGCAGGGGCAAGCCCCAGTAGCTATGACCTACCGCCCAAAGTCACCCTGGAAGAAGCGGTGCAGGATGCCTGGGACGATGCCCGCAAGGCCTGGGCACGCTACCAGCAGCACGGCACCGATGTCTGGGCGGGGTGGGTGCGCCCGCTGCTGAGAGTGCTGAGCTATTCCTTTGTGGGGGCAGGAACCGCCAGCGGCAAATACGCGGTAAGCAACCTCTCGGAGACGGGCGACGTGCCGCTGCACTTTACCCGCCAGGCTGACCTGGACCGGGTGACGGACGAAACGGGCGTGCGGGTCAGCCCCCACGGGCTGATGCAGGGCTACCTGAACGCCGAAGAACAGCACCTGTGGGGTCTGGTCACCAACGGCGAGACGCTGCGGCTGCTGCGCGACAACGCTCAGGTGACGCGCCCCGCCTACGCCGAGTTTCAGATAGGCGACATCATGCGGACCGAGGACGCCCGCGCCTTCCGGGTGCTGTGGCTGCTGCTGCACCGCTCCCGCCTGCGCGGAGGCAAACTGGGGCCGCTGGAAGCCTGGAACGAGGCCAGTAAGGAGCTGGGTCAGCGGGCCAACGATACCCTGCGCGATGGAGTCAAGCAGGCGGTAGAAGCCCTGGGCACTGGCTTCCTGCGCCGTAATCCTGAGCTGCTGGAGAGAACCCGCACGGGTGAGCTGCCCGCCGCTGACCTCTACCGTGCCTGCCTGAACACTGTGTATCAACTGGTCTTCCTGTTCGTGACGGAAGACCGCGACCTGTTGTTCGCCCGCCGCGAGGACGGCGAGTACCTGCCCGACGCCGTCACCCGTGCGCGGGCCGCCCACTACCTGACCCGCACCCTGCGGCAGAAGGCGGGGGCCGTGACGGGCAGCGTCCACCACACCGATGCCTACGCCGCCTGGGAGCGCTTGCTGGGCTACCTCCGCACGGGGTTCGAGCCGCTGGGCCTGCCTGCGCTGGGAAGTCTGCTGTTCCAGCCGAACGCCCTCAGTGGCCTCAAGCTCAGCAACGCTGACTTTTACGCCGCTCTTCGGGCGCTGAGCGAAATCAGCGTGAACGGTAGCCTGCGCCTCGTGAACTACGCGGGTCTGGACTCCGAGGAACTGGGCAGCATCTACGAAAGCCTGCTGGAACTGGTGCCGCGTATTGAGGTCGGCCCGCGCTTCTCGCTGGCGGTGCTGCCTGGCAACGAGCGCAAGACCACCGGCAGCTACTACACGCCCAGCTCTCTGATTGAGTTGCTGCTGGAATCGGCGCTGGACCCGGTGATAGAGGATGCGGTGCGGAACAAGCTCCCCGAAGAGGCCATCGCCGCCCTCAAGAACCTGAAAGTGATTGACCCCGCCTGTGGCAGCGGCCACTTCCTGATTGCCGCCGCCCGCCGCATCGGGGCGCGGCTGGCCGAATTGGAAGAGGAGACGGGCCAGCCTAGCCCCCGTGCGGTGCGCCGCGCCACCCGCACGGTTATCGCGCACTGCATCTACGGAGCCGACATCAACCCGATGGCGATTGAGCTGGCAAAGGTCGCCCTGTGGCTGGAAGCGCAGGACGCAGGCAAGCCGCTGGCCTTCCTGGACCACCGCCTGCGCGTGGGCAATAGCCTCTTGGGCACCACGCCAGACCTGATGAACGCCGAAGACGAGATTCCAGAGAAAAAGCCCAAGCGCGGGATGCCCGTGCCCGCCGTGCGTGCCCAGACGCTGCACCTGCCCGACGCCGCCTTTGCCGCGTTGGAAGGCGACGACAAAAAGACCGTTTCGGAGCTGAAAAAGCGCAACAAGGCCGAGCGCGAAGACCTCATCAAGCAGGCGCACGGAGCGCAAGCCCTTTTTAACCTCACCGAAGACCTGGCCCCTATCACCGCGATGGTGAGGGCACTGGGCAACATCGAACCTGAAGACCTGCTGCATGTGCAGACGCAGGAAAGCACCTGGGCCACTATTCAGCGCAATCCGCACATGCAGAACAAAAAACTGCTGGCCGATGCCTGGGCCGCCGCCTTCGTGCTGCCCAAAGTCGCGGGCGCGCCTGCCATTACCACCTACACCCTGCACGCCCTGAAAGCCAACCCGCAGGCCGAGAGCCTCGCCCCCCTCCGGCAGGCCGTGGCCGAGGCTGCCGCGCAGTACCACTTCCTGCACCCCCACATCGAGTTCCCCGACGTGTTTGGCGACGCGGGCAAAGGCGGCTTCGACTGCGTGCTGGGCAACCCGCCGTGGGAAAGAATCAAGTTGCAAGAAAAGGAATGGTTCGCCCAGCGTGTGCCCGAAATCGCCACCGCGCCCAACGCTGCCGCCCGCACGAAGCTGATTAAAGACCTCAAGACCGAGCGCCCCCAGATTTACGCCGACTTTTTGCGCGACCTACGCCAAGCCGAAGGCGAAAGCCATTTCATCCGTGCCAGCGGGCGCTACCCGCTGACGGGGCGCGGCGACGTGAACACCTACGCCATTTTCAGCGAGGCGAACCGCGACAGCCTGAACCCTTACGGGCGCATGGGCATTATCGTGCCTACGGGCATAGCCACCGACGACACCACCAAGTTTTTCTTTCAGGACATGATGAACGGGCAAAATCTGGTGAGTCTGTACGACTTTGAGAACCGCAACGCGATTTTCCCCGGCGTACACCGCTCATTTAAGTTCTGCACGCTCAGCGTCAGCGGTAAGGATGACAAGCAGAGCGCCGCCCAGTTCGTTTTCTTTGCGCTCAATGCCGAAGAAGTGCGCGACCCTGACAAGGTTTTTAGCCTCTCGCCGCAGGAAATCGCCCTGCTGAACCCCAACACCCGCACCGCGCCCGTGTTCCGCAGCGCCAGAGATGCCCGAATCACCAAAGAGATTTACCAGCGCGTGCCTGTGCTGCTGAACGAGGCCACAGGCGAGAATCCTTGGGGCATTCGGTTTATGGCAATGTTCCACATGTCCAACGACTCTGGCCTATTCAAAACCGCCAAAGACTTGGAAGAAGACGGCTTTGCGCTGCACGGCAACCGCTACCGCAAAGGCGCAAGCGAACTGCTACCGCTGTACGAAGCCAAGCTGATGCACCAGTTTGACCACCGCTTTGCGACCTACACGTCAGAGGGCGAGACGCGGGACATGACCAGCGCAGAAAAGGCCGACGCAAACGCTTTGCCTTTGCCGAGGTACTGGGTAGAAGCGGGGGAAGTGGAAGAAAAATTGGGCAAGAAGGAGGGTAGGCGCAACAGTGAATGGGAATGGACTAAAGGCTGGTCTATGGGCTGGCGCGACATCACAAACTCAACCAACGAGCGAACTTACATAGGTTCAATCTATCCACGCTTTGCGGCTGGCGATACATTCCTTCAAATGTATACAGATGAGCCAAGCAGAAAAGTTTGTGCTCTGATTTCAATGGTCAATAGCTTTGTATTTGATTATGCTACACGGCAGAAAATTGGCGGGACACACCTTAAATACAACGTCACAAAGCAACTCCCCGTTCTCCCTCCATCATCCATTACCCATCATCTAACGCCGTTTAGGGCCTGACCGCCCCCTGGTGAAGTGCGTCTCAGACACATAAAAATAGAGACGACATGGCTAAATATCGTCTCCACCATAGTCTAGGACGTCGGCACGTCATTCGCCACCTCTATTTCTGGGCTAAGAAGCATTTCAGCGACCAGAAAATCTGCCCGCACCAGAAGGTCACAGATGCCATGCTGGTTGCTCTGCTGCTCTCCCGTCTCGTCTTCAAGCATCCATTTCCTTCCATCTGGTGGAACATCCTCAAGGAAGACCGTCCCGGTCTTCCTTCCTACACTCAGGCCTACACCAGGGGCATCAAACTGTTGCCACTCCTAGAGCATGTTGCAAGCCCAGCTCAGCCCTGCACTGAAGTCGTAGTTGATTCAATGCCCCTCCCCATTTGCCGTCCCAAACGCACGCACCTTTGTCAGTTCCCAGGCGCGAAATGGGGATTTGGAACTCAGGGCGAGTTCTTCGGATATAAGCTGCACGCCTGGGTCACACCAGGTGGACAAATCGTTCAGTACGTCATCCGACCTGCCAACCTCCATGACGTTACGGTCAGCTATGAGCTGAATCTCAGATGGCCAGAGTTTGAAGGCCCAACCATCATTGGCGATAAGGGGTATTGCTGTCTGGGCTACGTGTATCCGCCCAAGAAGAACACCAGATATGACACGGGATGGCGAGATTCTCGCCATCCCAAAATCCGCAAACGTATTGAAACAGTCTTCTCTGCGCTTGTGGAAGCTCAAATCCGCTCTGCCCAAACCAAAACCCTGGGTTCACTTAAGCTCCGCGTCGTCTTAGCCGTACTCGCCCACAATCTTGCTAGGCTCTAAACGGCGTATCTATCATCCTTCATCACTCCCCGCGTCCTCGAACTGACCTACACCGCCCACGACCTCACGGCCTTTGCGCGTGACCTGGGCTACGGGGGCGAACCGTTCGTCTGGAACGACGAGCGGCGCTTCTGGCTGCGGGCCGAACTGGACGCGCTGTACTTCATCCTGTACGGGATTGCGCGGGAGGACGTGGACTATGTCATGGACACCTTCCCGATTGTGCGGCGCAAGGACGAGGCGGCACACGGGTCTTACCGCACCAAAGAAGCGATTCTGAGCGTGTACGACGAACTGCAAACGCTGGGGCTGGAGCGGCTGGGCGAGTACCCCAGCCGGGTCAGTGGGGGAGATGTGGCTGGGGGGTGGGGGCCACTATGAACAGTCAAATTGAAAGCCGTAAGAATTCTGGTACTATCAGGCAGTACCATGACTAAGGTGAACGGCAAACATAAGCGGACGTTAGAGCAGATTTTTGCACGTCCAGTGTCGGGCACCATTCGCTGGGACAGTATCGAGAAGCTACTGATTCATTTGGGGGCAGACATGTCAGAAGGCAGAGGCTCACGCGTGCGGGTTCATCTTCATGGAGAAGTAGCGGTGTTTCATCGTCCCCATCCGCAGCCAGTAACGGATAAGGGAGCGGTGGCTGCCGTGAGGGACTTTCTAGAGAACGCTGGCATTCGTCCCTGAATTGGCTTGTAAGCCCCTCAAACCGCCTGACTACGCTCGGGCACCGAAGGATAGAGATAATGACGACTTTAGAATATAAAGGTTATGTTGGCAGCGTTACTTTTGATGCAGAAGCTGAAATTTTGCATGGTACGGTAGTCAATACCCGCGATGTAATTACGTTTCAAGGCAAGAGTGTCTCTGAAACTAAGGCTGCTTTTGAAGACAGCGTAGAAGATTATCTGGAGTTTTGTGCCGAATTGGGGCGCGAGCCAGAGAAGCCCATGAGTGGCAAGTTTAATGTCCGTATTTCTCCACTGTTACATGCTCAGGCTGTTGCTACAGCTGCCTCAGCTGGACTGAGTCTTAATTCATTAGTCGAACAAGCGTTGGAGGAGAAAGTGGGTCGCCGTCAGGCCAGTGCGACTCAAGATGTGGCCGAAGTTTCGTTTCGGCATTTTGAGGAAGAGTCCTGCCATGGAACCATCAAGGCGACATTTACCCAGATTCTCTCTCGTTCATCGGGTCAAAATATTCGTTTTACTCCCCAGTTTCAAAGTGATGGAGCTGTCCAACAAACAACTGGGAAACGCAAGGTAGGTGGCTGAGGCTATGGCACGTGCCGAGGAACAAGCTGCCTTGCCTACACTCGACAGCGCGACCTATAACCGCTTTGTGGCAGGTGTACAGCCTATTCGTATGGAATTGGGTGAGGTCAGTGCCCAAGTGCAGCCCTCCGATACTGAACAGATTACCCTTCAGGTGGACAGTCAGTTTGAAACGAGGTGCCTGCAGTCTGATGCCGAAGCACGTACCTTTGTGGTTGAGGCTCAACTTCAATTGGGCTTCCTGACAGAGGGCGGAGAAGAGGTTGGACAGTTCCGCTGTATGTATCGGATGGCTTATCAGTCCGTTGAAGAATTGTCTGAAGGAGTTGTTGACCAGTTCGTTCGGCGTAATGCTCCTCTGCATGTTTGGCCATTCATGCGTGAGCTGGTTTTGAATCTCACTCAGCGCTTTGGATGGGCAGGATTTATGCTGCCTAGTTTCCTTATTCCTCCGGCTGTAACAGATACCCAGCAGACAGTGGACTCGGGTGCACCAGTAGAGGGAGAGACCGAGGAAAAGGTACAGAGAAAGCCTGCTAAACCGCGTGGCAAGAAAGCTAAAGCCTAAGCCAAGTCTGCCTTACGATTGCGTCTATGGAATATCAAACTTTATATCTCCAATTCACGGCCAAGCAACATGACACTATCACTCAGGCGGCGGCTGAATCAGCTCAGTAGGTGACAACTTCAGTTTCACATTGTCCTAGACGGGAAAAACCTACAGACGGCCCCATCAAGATTGATGGGGCCGTCTGTGTGCGGTCTTCTGAGAGTATGCAATCAACAGTGACCTTGCCCCTGTTTTCGGTGCCAGTCTGATTGCGAATTCAGCAGCAGACTGGGAGGCATATGAACGGCAAACGGTATAGCGAAGCACCTATTCTGGACATCCTTGGACAGCTTGAAGTGGGTACGTCTATAAGCGATTTGGCGCGACTTCATGGAGTCGCGCCAGGGACGATTTATCGCTGGAAAGCCAAATACTCATAAGTTGCACCTTGCATAGCTGAGCGAATAGCCGTGCTGGAGAAGAAATTCTCATTCTTTTTGGAGCTGACTCAGAAGATGGTTGAGCCTGACTACGGGGAACAGGGTATACAGGGCCAGGCGTGCCGCCTCTTTCAAGGTCATCCCTTCTGAGCGATGCAGTATGGTCAGGGTGAAGGCCAGGAAGACCATCAGAATCCAGCGGTCCAGACCCCTGGCAGTTCGCAGCGCGAACTGCGCCAACCCAAACTGGTGCTTACCTTCCTTGAAAAAGGATTCCACCCCCCAGCGATGCGCACCCTCAGCAACGATCTCGTCCCCCTCCAACAGTTCAGACGACACCGCGAAGAATTCACGGTCCCCACGGTCTACTCTCCCCAGAGACAGCGTTTCCAGAGACCAGTTGGCCAAGTTGACATAGCCTCCATGCGGACAGTCCGCCACCGTCACCCGCCCAGGATGGTCCGTGCGCCGGTTGCTCCTCACACCCACCACGAACTCGAAATCGAGGTGCCGCACGCCTTCCAGAAAAACAGCGGCTTCAAAGCCGCTGTCCGCTAGGACACGTACCCGGAAACGTTTCTTGATGAAGTCCGGCACCTCTTCCAGTAGGTCGAGCGCCAGAGTGACGGGCGTGCTGGTGTGCTTGCCCTGGTACACCCGGTAGGAAATGGGGAACTTCAGTTCCCCATACTCGGCAAACAGGACGACCAGGTGGATGCCATGTCTACCGTTGTAGACGCTGACGTAGGGCAGTTGAGTCCCCACCTTTTCCACCGTGGTCAGATCCACACTGAGCCGCAACCGAGGTCGGCGTTTGGAGTGAGCTACGTCCAACAAAATGCGCCAATGGATGTCCTGCATTTCGTCCCAGCAACGGTCTGAATCCCAGTCATAGACGTTGAAGAAGCGACTCAGTGCACTGGGACTGACTCCTTCAGCTTGGCTGAATTTGATCTTCTGGCCTGGACTATGAAAGAAATGCAGCGAAGCCTCCAGGCTTCGCCGTTGGTACAGCGTCTCTGGAATGTCCAGAATCCGCTGTGAGAGAATATGGGCGCGCTCCCCTGAAACCTGTTTGTACACACTTCCAGAATTTCAGCTCTGGGAGCGCTTTTTGTCTACGTATTCAGGTGCAAGTTCTGAGAAAAAGGGACGCAAGGCTGCGAAGAGGCTATCCTGGGGCGGCTGGTTCAGGTGGTTCATTGCAGATACACCTTATGAACCAGCTCTTTTTACGTCTATAGAATCAGCGTCTCAGACAGTGCTACCGGAGTTTTGAGGGGTAGTCAGATCGGTCAGGCCCTAAACGGCGTAAAAAGCGAGAATTCTTGCATCAGCACGGCTATTCGCTCCACTTTGCCAGGTGCAACTTATGAGTTAAAAGCCACCACCTTACACCACCTGTGAAAAATCATTGCTTTTTGCCGCTCCTCCTGGATGAGCCGGATATGGACGTTTTAACAAGGCCAAGTGCGAAAAAACAGGATCACCGCCAGCAGAAAAAACCCTACTCTGAACAAACTTTGGTCTATACCTTTTGGGTTCTGCGGTCTCGGCAGTGTATAGGCCGCAGCTTTCTGCTTCCCATCTGCCTTTCCCCAGAGGAGTCTTATCATGTCAACCCACCCTCATTCCCCAGCGCTCCTGGTCCTGTCGCATCTGCGCTGGGACTTCGTCTTTCAGCGCCCCCAACATCTGCTGACCCGCGCCGCGCAGAGTCGCCGTGTGTATTACATCGAAGAACCCATCTTCGGGGAACATGCCGATGAGCTCAGGTGCACTCAGGGTCCGGGCGGGGTGACGGTCTGTAAGCCATACATTGAAGTGGGCCACTCGGCCGCCGAATCTCAGTGCCGGACAGCGGCGCTGGTGCAGCAGCTGGTTCAGGAGCAGGGTCTCACTGAATATGACCTATGGGTCTATACCCCGATGGAATGGCCGGTGGTGGCGGGGCTCTCACCGCGCGTGACGGTCTACGACTGTATGGACGAACTGGCCAATTTCCGGGGCGCACCGCCGGAGCTGCGTGAACGTGAGCGTCAACTGTTCGCCCAGGCCGACGTGGTCTTTACTGGGGGTCACCGGCTCTTTGAGGCCAAGCGAGAACAGCATCCCAACGTGCATCCTTTCCCGTCCAGTGTCGAGGTGAGCCATTTCGCCCAGGCCCGTGAACATCACCTTGACCCGGCGGACCAGGCGGACATTCCCCATCCCCGGCTGGGATTCTTTGGTGTCATTGACGAACGTTTCGACACCTCGCTGATGGCCGAACTGGCCCAGCGCCGCCCCGAGTGGCACTTTGTACTGATCGGCCCAGTGGTCAAGATTGACGAGTCCGAACTGCCGCGCGCCGCCAACCTGCACTACCTGGGTAAAAAGAGTTACGCCGAGCTGCCTGTGTATCTGAGCGGCTGGGACCTGGCACTGCTGCCGTTCGCGCGCAATGAGGCCACCGAGTTCATCAGTCCGACCAAAACGCCTGAGTACCTGGCGGCGGGAGTTCCGGTGGTGTCGACCGGCATTCGGGACGTGGTGCAGCCGTATGGGGCTCAAGATCTCGTCCGCATTGCCGACGGTCCAGATGCATTTGAAGCGGCCTGCGCCGCTGCCTTGGCTGAGGCGCAGACACCCGCCGCCGCCGTGCGGCAGGGCCACGCCGACGCCTTTCTCAGCGGGCTATCCTGGGACCAGACCTGGCAGGACATGGCTGCGCTGATTGAAAAAGATGCCCTGGCGAAACTGAGCGGACAGCGTGGGGTGCAGGGCAGTGAAGTGCAGAGTGGAGCTGCCGATGACTGAGTCTGGAACCGGACCTGTGGCGTTCGACTACCTGATTGTGGGCGCAGGCTACGCCGGCAGTGTTCTGGCCGAGCGGCTGGCCCGCGCAGGCCGCCGGGTGCTGATTGTGGACCGCCGCGCCCACATCGGCGGCAACGCCTACGACTGTTACGACGACGCTGGCGTGCTGATCCACCCCTACGGCCCGCACATCTTCCATACCAACTCGGCGGACGTGTTCGCGTACCTGTCACAGTTCACCGAGTGGCGTCCTTATCAGCACCGGGTGCTGGCAAGCGTAGACGGCCAGTTGCTGCCTATTCCAATCAATCTAGACACCGTAAACCAGCTGTATGGCCTGAGCCTGACCTCGTTTGAGTTGGAGGACTTTTTTGCGTCGGTGGCCGAGCCGGTAGCGCAGGTCCGCACTTCTGAAGACGTAGTAGTCGGCAAGGTAGGGCGTGATCTGTACAACAAGTTCTTCCGGGGCTATACCCGCAAGCAGTGGGGCCTGGACCCGTCCGAGCTGGACGCCAGCGTGACCGCCCGCGTGCCGACCCGTACCAACCGCGATGGCCGCTACTTTGCCGACACCTATCAGGCCATGCCACTGCACGGCTACACCCGGATGTTCCAGAACATGCTGGACAGTCCCAACATCAAAGTGATGCTGAACACCGATTACCGTGAGATCGTAGACGTGATCCCCTGGCGGCACATGATCTACACCGGGCCGGTAGACGCCTTTTTCGACCATTGCTATGGCCCGCTGCCCTACCGCAGTCTGGAGTTCCGCCACGAAACCCACGACGTGGATGAACTGTTCCCGGTAGGCACGGTGAATTATCCCAACGATTACGGTTACACCCGCGTCAGTGAGTTCAAGCACATCACCGGGCAGCGCCACCACCAGACCAGCGTGGTGTACGAGTATCCCCGCGCCGAGGGGGATCCCTATTATCCCGTGCCGCGCCCAGAAAACGCTGAGCTGTACAAGCGCTACGAAGCCCTGGCGGACGCGGAGGAAAACGTGACCTTCGTGGGCCGCCTGGCCACCTACCGTTACTACAACATGGATCAGGTGGTGGCCCAGGCATTGGCGACCTTCCGCCGCCTGGAGTCGGACGCCGCCGCCGAGCTGTAAAGTTGGCCGGACTTCAAAGCTGCCGGGCGAGTTGCACCGGAGCGCTGGGGAGCAAGGAGGTGATTCTTCGCTCCCCAGACCTTTACGCCGCTAAATCATTCCCTCCAGCAGCCCCACCACACGGTCCATCACCTTGTCTCCGCTGGAGCGGATGCCGCCGTGCTCGAACTCATTGGTGATGTAGGGGCGCAGTCCCGGAAGTAGCTTCGCCGTCTCGCGTGAGAACTCGAACGGCACAAAGGCGTCGTCCACGTAGATGGCGGCGGCAGCGGGCGTCTGCACCTCGGCCAAGCGGGCCTGGTCGTACAGCGGCCCCCACTCACGCTCGGCCAGCAGTTCGGCCACCTCACGGTAGGGGCGCAGTAGGGGATCGTGCTCCAGGAAGTCGCGGTGGGGATGCTCGCCAGCCAGCAGTGTGGGGTCGTCCACGAAATCCTGCGGCATGGTGCGCTCAGCGGCCCAACGGGTCGCAAAGCCGTCGGCCCAGCAGGCTTCGTGCAGCAGAAGATAAAGCGGGTTGCGGGCACGGAAGGGCAGCCAGCTGGCCAGGTCGGCCCGGAACGCGGGTGATTCGGGGTCCAGCTCCAGGAAAAAGTGGAGTGTCTCGGCTCCGCCGTCCCCACCCAGCGCCATGCCGATGCGGCGCAGCATTTCAGGGGTGACGCGGTGCCCGCGCTCGGTGAGCAACTGGCCGTCTCTGGCCCGTTCCATCAAGCGCTCCAGGCGGGCGCGGTCTTCGGGGTAGCGGCGGTAGTAGCTTTCCGATTTCTCGCGCATCTTGTCCCAGGTCAGGCGGTACACCTCGTCAATGTGGTGGCCTGGCGCGGGCAGGCCACCGGTAAACAGAGCCCCGGCAGCGAAGGGCGCGAACTGCGAGAGGTAGGTTAGGGTGCAAAAGCCGCCGAACGACTGCCCCAGCAAGGTCCAGCGCTCGGCGCCGAGGTGCTGACGGACCCGCTCGGCATCCTGAGCGATGCCGTCGGCGCGCAAGTGCGCCAGGTAATCGGCCTGCTCCTGCGCTGTGCCGCTGAGCTGGCCCACTGGGCTGGAGTGACCGGTGCCGCGCTGATCCAGCATCACCAGTTGGTAATCGCCCAACAGGCGTTGTTGCCAGGCCGGCAGGTTGCCGTGCGCGGCAGGCCGGGGCGCTTCGGCGCCTGGGCCACCTTGCAGATACACCAGGTAAGGACGGTCTTGGCCGCCTTTGGCCGTCAGCACACGGGCGTAGATCTGAAGCTGTGGGCCGTTGGGGTCGGCGTAGTCCAGCGGGACCTCCAGGCGAACGTCTTGCAGGTGCAGTCCAGGGACATGAAAGGTCATGTCTTTACCTTAAGGCAGTGAGACCGGGGGGTCGGCCCAGCCGCCACATGGCGGACTGCCCTTTGAGACACAAAAAAACATTTCCTCTTGACTCGAAAAGCAAATTTTGATTAGTCTAAAAATATGTCTGAGCCAGCGGCCTTCTCGCCCATCGTGGAAAACTACCTCAAGCACCTGTATCTGCTGGGTCAGGAGGGCGGGGTCAGTACCACGGCACTGGCCAACGCACTGAATGTCTCGCCTGCCAGTGCGACCAGCATGCTGCGGAAGCTGGCCGATCAGGGCCTGCTGATGCATACGCCTTACCGTGGCGCGCAGCTGACCGTAGAGGGCGAGCGGGCCGCGCTGGAAGTGCTGCGGCATCACCGCTTGCTGGAACTGTTCCTTCACCGTGCGCTGGGCATGCCGATTGACGAAGTCCACGAAGAGGCCGAGCGGCTGGAACATGCCATGTCCGAGCGGCTGGAAACCTATATCGCGGCGTGGCTGGGCGACCCGACCCATGACCCACACGGCGATCCGATTCCGACCCTCAGCGGCGAGCTGCCGCAGCGGCCCGAGCGGCGGCTGACCAGCCTACGGGTGGGAGACAGTGCCGTGGTGGCCCGGGTGCCGGATACCCACGCCGATCAGCTGCGGGCCTTGATGACGCTGGGAATTCAGCCAGAGGCCGAAGTCCAGCTGGTGGAGGCTCAGGCGGCGCTGGGCACGGTGGGCCTGCGGGTCAGGGCGGCGGGCAGCGCAGACTTCAGCACGCCTGTCACCCTGGCCCAAAGTGTGGCGGCGCAGGTGAGCGTGCTGGGCGAAGCTTCGCTGGATGGCCCATTACCACCAGCGTCACAGGGGCAGCGATGAGGCGCCTGGCCTGGTCTGCCCTTGGCCTGCTGGCGGGTCTCTCGGCCTGTCAGCCGGTGCCTGCCGCGCAGTCCACTGGCCTCTCGGTGGTGACCACGGTCAACATCATTACCGACCTGGCGGGGCAGATCGGAGGCGAGCGGGTGCAGGTGCAGGGACTGATGGGCGCGGGCGTAGACCCCCACCTGTATAAAGCCAGCGCAGGCGACGTTCGCCGTCTAACACAAGCCAGGGTGGTGCTGTACGGCGGCCACCACCTGGAGGGCAAGCTGGGCGAAGTGCTGGAAGGCTTGGTGCAGCGTCCCGGTGTGCAGGTCAGCGCGGTGATGGAAGCCGTGCCCGAGGGCCGCCTGCTGATGCACAGCGGGGCAGTGGACCCGCACCTCTGGTTTGATCCTACCCTCTGGAAATATGCGGCGACGGCGACCGCCGAGGCGCTGAGCGAGGCCGACCCGGCGGGCCGCACGCTGTACCAGAACAATCTGCAGGAGTACCTGCGCCAACTGGACGACTTGGACCGCTGGAGTGCCGGGCAACTGGGCCAGATTCCCCCAGAACGCCGGATGCTGGTCACGGCGCACGACGCTTTTGGCTACTTCTGCCGCCGTTACGACTTTGAGGTGCGGGGGGGTGCAGGGCATCAGCACCGTGGCCGAGGCCAGAGGGCAGGCGGTCAGCGACCTGGCCGCCGAGATGCAGCGCCGGCAGATTCCCGCCATCTTCGTGGAAAACACGGTGTCGCCCCGCACGGTGCAGGCAGCGGCGGCGGCACGTGGCTGGACGGTCCGGCGCGGCGGTGAGCTGTTCGGGGACTCGCTGGGAGGCACGGGCACACCGGAAGGAACCTACACCGGGATGGTGCGGCACAACGTCAGCACCATCCGGGAGGCATTGCAATGAAGGCATCCAACACTCAACCTTTTATGGAACTGGACAGGCTCAGCGTGACCTACGGCGAAACTCCGGCGGTCTGGGACGTGTCGCTCCAGATTCCCGGCGGCTCACTCACCGCCATCGTCGGTCCCAACGGTGCCGGCAAAAGCACACTGCTTAAGGCGTCGCTGGGGCTGATTCCACGTGTGGGCGGGCAGGTGCGCTATTTCGGTCAGCCGCTGGCCCGCGTGCGGCAGCGGGTAGGGTACGTGCCACAGCGCTCCGAAGTGGACTGGGACTTCCCGGCCCACGCCCTGGACGTCGTAGAAATGGGCCTGTACGGCCAGCTGGGTTGGTTTCGCCGCCCCGGTGCGCGTGAGCGTGCCAGAGCGCTGGAATGCCTGAGCCGGGTGAACATGCAGGACTTCGCCGGGCGGCAGATTTCGCAGCTGTCCGGGGGGCAGCAGCAGCGGGTCTTTCTGGCCCGTGCTTTGGCGCAGGAGGCCGACCTGACCCTGATGGATGAGCCGTTCGCGGGGGTGGACGCCACCACCGAGCGGGCAATTTTGGATGTGCTGCGCGAGTTGCGTGACCAGGGGCGCAGCGTGGTGGTGGTCCATCACGACCTGGACACGGTCCGTGAATACTTTGACCGCGTGATCCTGCTCAACCGTGAGCTGGTGGCGGCGGGTCCGGTGGCCAGCACCTTTACTCCTCAGAACCTGCAAGCTGCTTACGGCGCAGGCCGCCTCCTGGATGGCAGGTTGCCCGCATGGACCTGAGTTTGCTGCTGAGTGACTACACCTTCCGGACGGTCACGCTGGGTTCGGCGTTGCTGGGATTGGTTGCGGGCACGCTGGGGGTGCTGAGTGTCCTACGCCGTCAAAGCCTGATCGGTGACGTGGCGGCCCACGCGGCGCTGCCTGGCATCGCGCTGGCCTTTTTGCTGACCGGTGAGCGGGCCCACCTTACCGCTCTTGATCGGTGGCAGCGTCACCGGCCTGCTGGCCGCCCTGCTGACCCAGGCGCTGGTCCGCCGCACCCGCCTCGGCACCGACGCGGCGCTGGGGGTCAGTCTCAGCAGCTTTTTCGGGCTGGGCATCGCGCTGCTCACCGCCATTCAGGGGTCGGGCAACGCTGCACAGGCCGGGCTGGAACAGTTTCTTTTCGGGCAGGCGGCGGCGCTGACCGCTGCGGACTTGGGTCAGTTCGCCGTGCTGGGGCTGCTGGCACTCGCCGCGCTGGCACTGGCCCATAAGGAGCTGAAAGTTACGCTGTTCGATCCGCAATTTGCGGCCGTGCAGGGCTGGCCGTTGGGCGGACTGGCGACGCTTGGTACGGTGCTGACCATTTTGGCGATCATGACCGGGCTGCAAACGGTCGGCGCGGTGCTGATGGCTGCCATGCTGATCGCTCCGGCGGTGGCAGCGCGGCAGTGGGCAGGCAGTTTTGGCAGCATGCTGGCGCTGGCTGGGGGATTTGGAGCGCTGAGCGGCGGCCTGGGCAGTCAAGGGAGGCGCGTCATGACGCTGGTCGCTGCACTGCACTACGACCTGGTCATTCTTGTGACCCCCGTGCTGACGGCCTGGACCTGTGGGCTGCTGGGCCTCTTTCTGGTGCTGCGGCGCCAAGCGCTGCTCAGCGATGGTATCGGCCACGCAGCGCTGCCGGGGATCGTGGCAGCTTACGCCCTGACCGGCAGCCTGGCCTCCTTGCCAGCGCTGCTGGGTGCGGCCCTGTTCGGCCTGCTGACCGTCAGCGCCACTGAAGCCCTGACCGCCACCGGACGCCTGCGGGCCGACGCGGCGCTGGGCCTGGTCTTTCCGGCCTTGTTCGCCCTGGGGGTACTGGCGATCAGCCTGAACTTCAGCGGTGTGCACCTGGACCTGGACGCGGTGCTGTACGGAGAAATCACCTATGCGCCGTTTCGGGTGGGCGCCCTGGGCCTGCCCGCGCCGTGGTGGACGATGGGCACCCTGCTGGGGCTGGCCCTGCTGCTGCTGGGGTTACTGGGCAAGGAACTCAAACTGTCAACCTTCGATCCCGGCCTAAGCCGCAGCCTGGGCTTCTCTCCCCGGCTGATCTCGGCCCTGCTGCTGACCCTGGTGGCGCTGAGTGTGGTGGCGGCCTTTGACGTGGTGGGCGCGATTCTGGTGGTAGCCTTCATGATCACGCCCCCGGCCACCGCCCTGCTCCTGACCTGGCACCTGCCCACCGCCCAGTGGCTGACTGCCGCGCTGGGCCTGAGTGCCAGCCTGCTGGGGTACGCAGCGGCGCTGGCGCTGGATGCCAGCATCGCCGGACTGATCGCCACCGTATTGGGCATCCAGTTCCTGCTGGCCTTCGCCTGGAACGCGTGGAGACAAGGAAAAAGGACGGGTGTCCAAATGCCTGCTTCCTGAGCTCTATCAGCCCAACTGCCGCAGCAGTGCTACCGGGTAGTGGTCCAGCAGGTCGCGCAGCAGCACTGTCCCGCCGAAGGGGCGGTGGGTCAGGACTTCCTCGTACTCGCCTTCCGGGAGGATCAGGGCCGTGTCGCCCCAGCCGCCCTGGCGGGCCAGCCCCACCGGGAGCCGTGTCGCCACGGCCACCACGCCGCCCCGGTTAAAGGCGAAAGCGTGCTCCGCCTGCGCTCCAGTGGCCTGCATGGGGGTGTAACCGCCGAACAGTTCAGGATGGTCGCGCCGCAGCCGCAGCGCCCGCGAGGTCAGCAGCAGCTTCACGTCGCCGTGGCCGTCAATGGTGATGGCTGAGCGTGGTCCAGGCTCGCCGTAGCCGGGTTCGTCCTGGTCCAGCGCGGCCAGCCGCTCAGAGAGTGCCGCGTAGTCCACCGGGCGGCGGTTGTCGGGGTCTACCAGGGCTGGGGACCACACCTCCGATCCCTGATACACGTCCGGCACGCCGGGCATGGTCAGGGCGATCAGCTTCTGGGCCAGGGCGTTGCTGTAGCCCGGTCCCTTGGTGGCCCCGGCGAACTGCTCCAGCCGGGCTTGCAGGTCGCCTTCAGTCAGGCGGCGCACCAGCTGGGCCAGGCGCCCTTCAAAGGCTGGGTCTGGGTCCAGCCAGGTCGTGTGCAGGCCCGCTTCCCGCGCCGCCTTGACAGCGTAGTCGCCCGCCCGCTCGGCGCTGACCGGCCAGGCTCCGACGACGGCCTGCAAGGTGAGGTTGAGCAGCGGTCCATCCCCGATATCGGCGTCGCTGCCTTTGACTGCTTCTTGCACCGCCAGCACCAAGCTTTCCCATTCTCCCGGCAGTTCGGCCAGCACCTTGATGCGGGCGCGGACCCCCTCGGAGCGCTTGGTGTCGTGGGTAGACAGCGCTGTCAGGCCATGGGGCCAGTGTTCCAGGCGCCGCGCAAAGGCCGCGTGGACCTCCTCGGGCGTCAGCGCGAACTGCGAGGGGTCGCTGCCCACCTCGTTCAGCGAAGTCAGCCGGGAGTAGCGGTAAAAGGCGGTGTCCTCCACGCCTTTGGCCATCACCATGCCGGAGGTCTGCTGCAAGCGGCGGGCTGTCTCGCTCAGGTCGGCGTCCGTGGCCGCGTTCAGGCCCAGCACCGGGGCCAGGGCGTCCAGTGCCCCTTGCAGGTCCGGGCGGCGGTCCGCAGCGCGCTGTAACGCCCCAGCCAGTTCTTCTTGACCGTGCGGCAGATAGGAGCGGTACACCCCGAAGTTGGCCAGCACTTCGCTCAGGGCGTCTACCAAGGTGGTGTGGTCGAGTGACAGGCCGTCTTGTGCCGCGCTGCGGGCCAGGCGCTCAACCTCGGCGTGCAGGGTGGTATCGGTCACGGCCCGCTTGGTGCCGTGGGTCAGCGCCGCCCAGTCCAGCGCCTCGCCGCCGCGCAGCCGGGTGTCCAGGTCGGTCAGAGGAACCTCACCCGCCGGGTCGGTCAGCAGCCGGTCAATCTCGGCCAGGGCGTCGTAGCCGGTGGTGCCCTGGGTGGCCCAGTGGGCGGGCAGCTCCTCACCAGGTTCCAGGATCTTCTCCACTACCGTGTAGACGCCTCCAGTGAGGTCTTGCAGCGCCTGGAGGTAACTGGCCGGGTCACGCAGACCGTCCGGGTGGTCGATCCGCAGGCCGTCCACCAGGCCACTGTGGACCCAACGCAGGATTTCGGTGTGCGAAGCTTCCAGCACGTCCGGATTCTCGACCCGCACCCCAGCCAGGGTAGTGATGGTAAAAAAGCGCCGATAATTCAGTTCGGCGTCCCCACGCCGCCAGTCGATCAGGCGGTAGTGCTGACGCTCATGGACCTCGGCTGGTTCGTCGCCCTCCTTCCAGCTTCCCGCCGCCAGCGGCAATTTCAGGTCGTGGTAGTAGAGATGGCCGCCTTCCAGCCGCAGCGCCGCGAGGTCCGCCTCATCGGCCAGGACCGGCAGCAGAAGCTTGCCCTCTCCCGCTGCCCAGTCGATGTCGAAGGCTGCCGCGTAGCGCGACCCCTGACCTTCTTGTAGGACCGACCACCACCAGGGGTTGTGTTCCGGTACCGCTACACCCTGATGGTTGGGGACGATATCCACCAGTACACCCATGCCGCGCTGATGCGCCGCCTGTGCGAGTTCGGCGAGGGCCTCAGGGCCACCCCGCGCCGGGTCCACGCCGGTGGGGTCGGTCACGTCGTAACCGTGGTCGGAGCTTTCGCTGGAACGCAAGATGGGCGACAGGTAAACCCAGTGGACACCCAGCTGATGCAGGTAATCCAGGGTCTGTGCGGCGTGTTCCAGCCCGGCGTCCGGCGTGATCTGCAGGCGGTAGGTATTGGCGGGAATGTTCACCCAGGCAGTCTGCCGGATCAGGGTCAGCGCCTGCCACTGGGCAGGCTTTAGGGCGGCTTCGGTATTGGTGGTCCGGGGAGATGTCGTGTCACTGGCGACCGGACTGCATTACAGTGGCCCCTACACCATGCCGCATGTATCTTCCCTCCCTGACCTGCTGGCCCGCCCCGAACTGCTGGAACTGTTGGCCGAACTGCGCCGGGCCGCGACAGGAACCCGGCCCGAGGAGGCTCTGGTCAGGCTGCTGGCGGCGCGCACCGGGGGACGGGCCGAAGTCTACGCCAGCTGGGGTCCGCTGGTGGCCGGGGCGGGTGAACCGCCCGCTGGAGTGAGTCCCCAGAGCCTGCGCCTGACCCACGGACGGCGGCATGTGGGGCGGCTGGAGCTGTGGCTGCCCCCTGAGTGGGCGGCGCTGGGATCGCTGGCCGCCGAATATGCGCTGCTGGCCCGCCTGCAAACCGCCGCTGCGGGGGCGGCCCGCCGGCGGGTGGGTGAGCGCACCCTGGACGCCCTGCTGAGTGGTGTCAGCGACCCGGCCACCCTGGGACCGGATGCTTATGCAGTGGCGGTGGCCGGATTAGGTCCGGCGGTCGGGCGCGGAGCCGGTGCGCGGGCGGCGCAGGCGCACGCATTAGACGTCCTGGCCGGGGCTGGGGAAGGCTATTTCGCAGAGCGGGTCGGGCAGGGACTCTGTACCGTACGCGGCGATCAAGCCGTGTGGCTCTGGCCCGCCCGTGACCTGCTGCGTGAAGCTGAGGAACTGTATGAAGCCCTCAAGGCCAGCACCGGGCCGTCCGTCCGGCTGGGGGTCAGCGGCCTGCACCGCCGCACTGCTCCAGTCCAGGCCTTGCAGGAGGCGCAGCAGGCGCTGTCGTCGCTGGCAGGTCGCCCCGGACACCAGATTTTCCAGCAGATGGACCCGCTGTACGCCCTGCTCACCCAGGGTAGGCTGACACCGCTGCGCCGCCAGGTCCAGGCCCTGCTGGCCGATCTGGATGACGGTGGGCGCACCGAGTCCACCTTGCGGGCTTATCTGGCCCATCAGGGCACCCTCGCCGAGCTGGCCGAGCAGCAGAATGTGCATGTTAATACACTGCGCTACCGTCTGCGCCGCGCCGAGCAGGCTCTGGACGGATCGCTGAGTGATCCCGCGTTGCTGGCGCGGCTGTACCTGGCCTTCAGCCCCGCAGGAGATCCGTAGGGTCGTTGTCCTTTCCTACAAAGGTCGGGTCTAGGAATCACAGAACTTACAGTGGCGTCTGTCCCACTCATCCCGTAGAGTAAAGGGAATCACGAGAAATCCGGGCCGAAATCTTAAGCCGTCCCAGTTGCCATGCGCAGCGCAGGGGCGGGCTGCCACACACAGGCCCGACAAGGAGGAACTGCATGACCCAACCGAGTCCCGAACATGCCGCCAACCGTCAGCTGGCCGACCAACTCCGTGCTGAGCGGCTGAGCAAAGGCATCCAGCACTTTATCGGCGGAGAGTGGGTGGACGCCGTGAGCGGCCAGACCTTCGAAGCCAACTCTCCGGTGGACAACGCGCCCCTGGTCACGGTGGCCCGCGGCGACGAGCGCGACATTGACCGCGCTGCCCAGGCCGCCCATGACGCGTTTCAGGAATGGCGCTTGCTGCCCGGCAAGGAGCGCCGCGCTGTCCTGCACCGTATCGCTGATCTGATCGAAAAACGCTCGCAGGAAATCGCTGTGCTGGAGAGCCTCGACACCGGGCAGGCCATCCGCTTCATGAAGTCGGCGGCGGCACGCGGCGCCGAGAACTTCCGCTTCTTTGCCGACCGCGCCCCCGCCGCGCAGGACGGCCAGAGCCTGCCGGCCCCCGGCTTCGTCAACTACTCCATCCGCCAGCCCATCGGCCCGGTCGGGGTCATCACCCCCTGGAACACGCCCTTTATGCTCAGCACCTGGAAAATCGCGCCCGCGCTGGCCGCCGGCTGCACGGTGGTCCACAAGCCCGCCGAGTGGTCGCCCGTGAGCGCCACGCTGTTGGCCGAGATCATGGACGAGGCGGGACTGCCTAAGGGCGTGCACAACCTGGTGCACGGCTTTGGCGAGGACGCAGGCAAGAGCCTGACCGAGCATCCGCTGATCAAGGCCGTGGCCTTCGTGGGCGAAACCACCACCGGCAGCCACATCATGCGTCAGGGGGCCGACACCCTCAAGCGCGTCCACTTTGAGCTGGGCGGCAAAAACGCGGTGGTCGTCTTTGACGACGCCGATCTGGACAAGGCTCTGGACGCCGTGGTGTTCATGATCTACTCGCTCAACGGCGAGCGCTGCACTTCGTCTAGCCGCGTGCTGATCCAAGAAGGCATCTACGACGAGTTCACCGCCCGCATCGCCGAGCGTGCGGGCAATATCCGTGTAGGCGACCCGCTGGACCCCGCCACCGAAGTCGGCCCGCTGGTTCACCCCCGTCACTTCGAAAAGGTCTGCTCCTACTTTGAGAAGGCCCGCGAAGAAGGCGCGACCATCGCGGTGGGCGGCGAAAAAGTGGGTGACACGGGCAACTTCGTGCGTCCGACCCTGTTCACGGGTGCCCGCAACGATATGCAGATCGCCCAGGAAGAGATCTTCGGCCCGGTGCTGACAGCGATTCCCTTCAAGGACGAGGCCGAAGCCCTGCAACTCGCCAACGGCGTGCGCTACGGCCTGGCGGGCTACCTCTGGACCAGTGATGTCACCCGCGCCCACCGCTTTGCGCAGGGCATGGAAGCGGGCATGATCTGGGTCAACTCCGAAAACGTGCGTCACTTGCCCACCCCGTTTGGCGGGGTCAAAGATTCCGGCATCGGGCGCGACGGCGGCGACTATAGTTTTGAGTTCTACATGGAAACCAAGAACATCGCCGTGTCGCTGGGCACCCACAAGACCGCCCAGCTGGGCGTGGGCAAAGCGCCCGCCATCGCCCCGAAGGAAGCCGGAGAGTGATCCAGTCCCGCCGCGTCCTGCTGACCGGAGCCGCTGGCACGGTGGGCCGGTCCCTGCGCCGGAGCCTGGCCGGGCAGTTCGCGTTGCTGCGCCTGAGCGACCGGCCCGGCACCGATCTGGGAGCGGCGGCACAGGGCGAGGAGATCGTCTACGCCGACCTGACCGACCCGGGCCAGGTGCAGGAAGCTGCGCAGGGCATGGACGCCATCATCCACCTGGGCGGGATCTCCACCGAAGGCGAGTTTGGGACCATTTTGGACGTGAACATCGCCGGGATGCATCACCTGATGGAAGCGGCCCGCTGGGGTGAGGTGCGGCGGGTGGTGTTCGCCTCCAGCGTGCACGCCGCCGGGTTCTACCCGCGCTCCGAGACGGTCAGCCCAAGCATGCCGGTGCGGCCCGACACCTACTACGGCGTCAGCAAAGTATTCGCCGAGGCGCTGGGGCGGATGTACTGGGACAAGTACGGGCTGGAGTTCGTGGCGGTGCGGATCTATTCCTTTGCCGAAGCGCCGGAGAACCGCCGCCATCTGTCCAGCTGGCTCAGCCCGGGTGACGCGGCGCAGCTGTTCGGCAACGCTATTTCAGCGCCGGGCATCGGTTTCCTGACGGTGGCCGGAACCAGCGCCAACACCCGCAAGTGGGTCACGGAAGACGGCTGGGACGCGCTGGGGTACGACCCGCAGGATAACGCTGAGGTCTACGCGGAGGCACTGCCTGAGGAAGAGGCTGACCCCAGCGACCCTGCCGAGCAGTACCAGGGCGGCGTGTTTACCCGCCGCGAGTTTACGGATAAACACCGAAGTGACAAGGACAGAAAAGGAGCAAAGAAATGACTGTAGCCGACAAGAAAATTCCGAGCATGGCCGAGATGTCCGGCCAACCTGGAGCGAAGACCGGAGCAGAGTTCCTGGAGCGTCTGCGCCGGAATCCACCGACCCTCTACATCGACGGGCAGCGGGTCGAAGACCCCACCACCCACCCCTCGACCAAGAACATGAGTGCCTCGCTGGCGGGACTGTACGACCTCCAGCACAGCCCCGAATACCGCGACCTGCTGACCTTTGAAGAGGGTGGTGTGCGCTATGGCCGCTCCTTTATGGTGCCCCGCACCAAAGAAGACCTGCGGACCATCGGCGAGGCCCACCGCGTGCGCGCCAACTACGGCCTGGGTTTCCTGGGCCGCGCCCCCGACTACATGAACGCCAACGTGATGGCTGCTGGTGAGGGCGCAGACTATTTTGCCCGCTCCAAGCCCAAGGGTGACTACGCTGTGGACTTTTCCGAGAACATGCGCCGTTACGCCCGGTTCGTGCGTGACAACGACCTGTGCCTGACCCACGCGCTGACCAACCCGCAGGTCAACCGCGCTAAGCTCGAAGGCGAGCTGCCCGACCCCTACATCGCGCTGGGCATCGTCGAAGAAACGCCCGAAGGCGTGATCGTGCGCGGCGCCCGCATGATGGCGACCTTGCCGATCGCCGACGAAATCCTGATTTTCCCCTCCACGGTGCTGCGCTCCAACGACAAAGAGAGCATCTACGCGATGGGCTTTGCCGTGCCGTGCAACGCACCGGGCATCAGCTTCCAGTGCCGCGAACCGATTGATGTGGGCCGCGACCCCGAAGACCACCCGCTGAGCAGCCGCTTTGACGAGCAAGACGCCTTCGTGATCTTCGACGACGTGCTGGTTCCCTGGGAGCGCGTATTCCTGCTGTACGACGTAGAGCTGGCCAACAACGCCTACGCCGGTACAGGCGCGGTACTGCACATGGCCTATCAGGTCGTGAACCTCAAGGTCGCCAAGACCGAAGCTTTCCTGGGAACCGCCCAGAGCATCGTGAACGCCATCGGCTCCGGGCAGTTCCAGCACGTCCAGAGCAAGATGGCCGAGATCATCGTGATGCTGGAAATCATGAAAGGCCTTGAGGTCGCGGCCCGCGAGCAGGCCGAACCCAACGAGTACGGTGTCATGACCCCGGCCCGCCGTCCACTGGACGCGGCCCGCAACTACTACCCGGCCAATCACGCCCGCCTGCCGGAGCTGCTGCAACTGCTGGGGGCTTCGGGCATCATCATGATGCCGTCCAAGGCCGACCGTGAAGGACCGCTGGGTGAGCAGATCGCCCGCTTCCTGCAGGCGGGCAACGCCAGCGCCGAGGACCGCCTGAAGCTCTTCCGCTTGGCCTGGGACATGGGCATGAGCAGCTTTGCTGGCCGTCAAGAGCTGTACGAGCGCTACTTCTTCGGTGACCCGGTGCGGATGCACTCGGCCCTGTACGAAGTCTATGACAGCACTGAAGCGGTGCAGCGCATTCAGGACTTCCTGAACCGTGACGGTATGTACGCCGAAGGAGGCAAAAACCAATGAACCCCGATGTGATCCGTATCGCCCAGGCGATCTTTACTGTCCGTGATCTGGCTGCCAGCCGTGAATTCTACGTGGACCTGCTGGGCATGAACGTGCTGCACGAGGAGTCGAACGCCCTGTACCTGCGCGGCGTGGAAGACCGCGAGTGGACCCTCAAGCTCGAACAGTGCGGGGAAGGCGAGACACCCCGCGTGCGGCACCTGGGCTACCGGGTGCGCGACGAGGCCAGCCTGGACGCCTTGGTGGCCCTGGCCGAAGAAAACAAATTGCCGCACCGCTGGGAAGAGGAACTGGACCGTCCCCGCATCCTGCGCCTGCAAGACCCGTTCGGCATCCCGGTGGCCTTCTACCACGAGGTGAAAACCTACCCCTGGCTGCTGCAGGAGTACCACCAGCACCGCGGCCCCGGTCTGCAGCGGGTGGACCACTGCAACGTGCGCGTGCCGGACGTCAAAGCCACCATGGACTGGTACATGAAGGAACTGGGCTTCCGCCTGTCCGAGTACACCGTGGACGAAAACGACGGTCACTGGGCCGCCTGGATTCAGCGCCGCGGCGGTGTCCACGACTTTGCCCTGACCAACGGCGCCGGCCCCTGCCTGCACCACTGGGCCTACTGGATGCCCGATGCCATGAGCATCATCAAGACCTGCGACATCCTGGCGGGTGCCCGCAAGCCTGAACTGATCGAGCGCGGCCCTGGCCGTCACGGTGTTTCCAACGCCTTTTTCCTGTACATCCGCGACCCCGACGGCCACCGCATCGAGCTCTACACCAGCGACTACATCACGGTGGACCCCGACTTCGAGCCGATCCGGTGGATGCGCGACGATCCCCGCCGCCAGACCCTCTGGGGAGCCAAAACCCCCAAGAGCTGGTTCGAAGAGGCCAGCCCGATGGAAGCTTTCGGCGGCGGCATTCAGACCCCCAAAGAGGGCGCACTGACCGGCATTCCCGTGCATGTGATCTAAGTCACCTGAGGCAGCGGGCAGAGAGCGATTCGGCCCTCTGCCCCTGGCTCTTGTTCAAACATATGGCTGTGTTCCTGACTCCTGGGCACCGGCCAGAAGGAGAAAAACATGAAAACCGCAAACTTTATGGTGGGTGGCCGCACCCTGACCGGCGAACTGCGCCAAGACGGCCTGCTGTATGACGCCGCTGGTGAGAGCCATAACCCCGACGACGTGCAGTTCCTGCTGCCTCTCAAACCCGGCAAAGTCATCGCGCTGGCGCTGAACTACGGCGATCACGTCAAGGAATTGGGGTTCGAGAAGCCTGAAGAACCTGTGATGTTCCTCAAGCCCAACACCAGTTTGCTGCCCCACGGCGGTACGGTGATCTACCCGCGTGGCGCCCAGTACATGCACTACGAGTGCGAACTGGCCATCGTGATCGGGCGCGACGCCCGCCGCGTCAAGGAAAAGGACGCCGAGGATTACATCGGCGGCTACACCATCTCCAACGATCTGGTGGTGCGCGACTACGTGAGCAACTACTACCGCCCCCCCATGCGCGCCAAGGGCTGGGATACCTTCGGTCCCATGGGGCCGTATTTTGTCACCAAAGACGAGATCAAAGATCCCTACGATCTGGCGATCCGCTCATATGTGAACGACGAACTACGCCAGGAAGGCAGCACGTCCGACATGATCCGCCGTGGCCCCGAACTGATCGAATTCATGAGCCGCTTCATGACCCTCGAAGCCGGCGACGTGATTCTGACCGGCACCCCCAAAGGCGTGAGCCATGTTCACCCCGGCGACGTGATGCGCATGGAAGTGGAAGGCCTGGGTGCCCTGGTAAACCCGGTCGCCCTGGAAGACGAGAGCGCTGAGCCCTTGATCGCCGAAGAAGGAGAGCGGAAGTAAGAAGGCAGAAGGCGGCAAACCGGCGGCAGAAGGCAATCGCTGCTTCTGCCAAGGCTCCGGCTCTTTGGGGGCCAGCCGCCTTCAACCTATGACTTTCTGCACCGATATGCCCCACCTCACTGTCGAGTACACCGATAACATCAATACGCCGCGCATCCCCGAGCTGTTGCGGGAGTTGAACGGCGTCCTGCTGGCCCACGCCAACACCTACCCTGTGGGTGGGATTCGCGCCCGTGCCTACCGCCTCAGTGAGTACGAAGTGGCCGACAGCACCGAGCCGAACGACGCTTTTGTGCATGTCATCCTCAAGATCGGCGCCGGGCGCAGTGAAGAGGTCCGGCAGGTCACCGGGGACCAGCTGTTTGCCGCCTTGAGCCGTCATTTCGCAGACGAGTTCGCTCACCGTCCCCTGGCCCTCTCGCTGGAAATTCAGGAATTCAGCGAAGCCGGAACCTGGAAACAGAACAACATCCATCAGCGCTACAAGAAGGCTTGAGGGCAGCGACAACTTTCAGTTCTCTGGCAGACGGCGTTGTATTCACTGGTAATGCAGCGCCGTCCGTTTAGCGTCAATCCTGCACCACATGGTGAACCCGGCAGCGGGCCTCGTAGCTTTCCTGGGCTCCGATCAGCACCACCGGATCACTCCAGCGAGCCGGCTGTCCGCTGATCAAGCGCTGGGAGCGGGTTGCTGGGGCTCCGCAGACGGTGCAGATGGCGGTCAACTTCTCTACACTTTCGGCGCGGGCCAGCAGCTCAGGCATCAGTCCAAACGGCTCGCCGCGGAAGTCCAGGTCCAGCCCGGCCAGGATCACCCGCACACCCCGGTCCGCCAGTTCAAGGGCAAGTGGAATCAGGGCTGGGCCGAAAAATTGAGCCTCATCAATGCCCACCACATTGACCTGAGTTGGTGGGGCGCTCAGCAGCGACCCTTCGCCGCTCAGGGCCTGGCGAATGGCGTCCGTGTCGGCAGCGGCCTGGGCTTCCAGGGTGCGGCCAGCGTGGCTGGCCACAGCACTGATGTGGTAGCGGCTATCCAGCGCCGGCTTGAAGACGGCCACCTGCTGACGGGCAATCACCGCGCGGCCGACCCGGCGAATCAGTTCTTCACTTTTGCCACTGAACATCGGCCCCACGATCACTTCAAGGTGGCCTCCGGCATAGGGGGATCTGAGCACAGGCAACTATACCGCCGGCCCAGTCAAATCTCCCTCTGGAACTGCTTGGAACAGACTGGGGACGCTCCTGTCAGGTGAGGTTGCGCTGCCCCATCCCTAAAGAAACCACCATAAAGTTGAGCCAACCGTCACGGCGATACAAATCCTCTCATTCTGCTCATTTGCGTCATGTAACCGGCGAGGCGGTGCATTAATCTAAACGTCATGAAGCAGTCGCGCGACCTGATCTGGACCGTGCTGCTGGTCAGCTTGACGCTGGTCAGCATGATTGCTTTGACTCCCAGGTTGCTGCGCGACTCGGCTCAGGGGGCCGAACTGGAATATCAGGCGGGGCGGTATGGCCAGGCCGAGGACATCCTGACCACCATTCTCAGTGAGACGCGCGACGACCCTGACGCCTTGGTGTTGCGTGGCCTCAGCCGCTTCCGCCAGGGCAACTTGCCAGGGTCCAGGGCCGACCTGGAACAGGCCGTGGCTCTGGCGCCGGAGTACGCCGACGCCTGGTACGGTCTGGCCATGGTGGCCCGCGCGAATGGGGACCGCGAACTGGCCGCGCAGCACCTCAGCCGTGCGCTGGCCCTGGAGCCGAAGCGGGATGAGTTTCTGGAGTTGCAGTCCGATCTGCCGCGTGTCTTCGGACCGCGTGAGCACAAGGCCCGCCCAGCGGAACTTCGGCTGCCGTTCAGGGTTCAGGGGGACCGCCTGGCCAGGGTGGACCAACCCATGACGGTGCGGGCAGTGAACATGGGTGTGGCAGTGCCGGGCCACTTTCCGGGTGAATTTGCGCCGGATCAGCTGTACGCCGAGTGGACCGCGCAGATGGCCGCCATGAACGCCAATGCACTGCGGGTCTATACCATTTTGCCGCCCGCCTTTTATCAGGCCCTCCGCGACCATAACCTGAAGGCAGAGCAGGCGGGCCGCCCCCCGCTGTACCTGATTCAGGGGGTCTGGACCGAGTTGCCCCCGGAGGACGACTACCGGGGCGACTTTCAGCAGGAATTCACTGCGGAGATGGACCGGGTGCTGGGCGCGGTGCATGGTGACGTGGACCTCCCTTCCTGGCCTGGACATGCCAGTGGCCGCTACGACGCGGACGTCAGCCCCTGGCTGCTCGGCTATGTGATTGGGCGCGAGTGGGAGCCTTACAGCGTGGTCGCCTACAACAGACTGGCGGCTGGGGCAGCTCAGTACCAGGGTGAATACTTCCTTACCCAGGCGGCCAGTCCCATGGAAGTCTGGCTGGCCGAGGTGATGGATCACCTGGCCCGCGAGCAGATGCGCCGCTACCATCAGCAAACCCCCATCGCCTTTACCAACTGGCCCACCCTGGACCCTCTGCGTCACGTCTCCGAAGCCACCGAAGCCGAGGAAAATGCCCTGCGCCGTCAGCGGGGTGAGGATGTGGGGGCCGGCCCACCCCGGCTGTCACACAATGAGGATGAAGTGACGCTGGACGCCCGCCATATTCAGCCCACCGCGCAGAACCGGGCTGGGACCTTCGCGGCTTTTCACGCCTATCCCTACTATCCCGACTTTATGAACAACGAAGCGGCCTACCGTGAGTCGCCAAGCGGCAATTATCCCGCCTATCTGGCGGAGTTGCGCCAGCACTTTGGGGAGATGCCAGTTCTGATTGCCGAGGTGGGCGTGCCCAGCAGCCGGGGCCTGGCGCATTTTCAGGCGCAGGGATTCCATCACGGTGGGCACAGTGAGGCGGAGCAGGCCCGGCTAGACGTGGCCTTGGTGCGTCAGGTGGAGGATGCCGGGCTGGCTGGCAGCGCGGTCTTTTCGCTGATGGACGAATGGTTCAAGCGCAACTGGCTGTATCAGGAACTGGAGCGCCCCGCCGATCATGGAGTGCGCTGGCACAATGTCATGGACCCGGAGGAGAACTACGGTCTGATCGCGGCCGATCCCGTCGGTGAAGTGCCGCTATGTGGCCCAGGCACGGCCCGCTGGCCGGAGGTGCCAGGGATACCAGGGGTGCAGGCCTGGGCGACGGCACGGTACTTGCATCTGGTGTTTCCCAGCGGCCTCAAGCTGGCGGGCGCGCCACGGGTCGACACTCTGGCACTGGACACCCACCCCGCTGCGGGCGATGAATTCCAGATTGTCCTGGGTGACCAGACCGGGCGGCTGACGGTCAATGCAGGCTATCAGCCCTTCAAATTGCGTGGCGGGGGAGAGCAGGTCTACTATCTGCCTGACCTGCAGGCGGTCCCTGAAGCGGACGGCCCCTATGTCAGCTTCCTGACCATGCCCAATGCCCGGCGGATCGGGCGTGACGGCACCGTTTATCCGCCGCAGCTGGACGAGCCGGGGCAGCTCCAGGGTGGGCCCACCGAACCGGAAAACGCCCGCCGCGCCACGCAGGACTTTTGCCGTACGGGAGCCCGTGTTCACCTGCGGCTCCCCTGGACACTGATTGGTGTGACCGATCCCAGCGAACGGCGGGTCCTGAGTGGTGATCAGCCAGGCGGCAGCCAGGCTGTGGCGGACATTGGCCTGTCGGTGGGTGGCCGGCAGGGGCGCTGGACCTGGGAGCCCTGGACCGAGCCGGAGTATGCCCTGCGCCTCAAACCGGCCTACGCCGCCCTGAAACAGGCCTGGCAGGAGCCTGCGCCATGAATCAAGTCTGGCGCCGGACCCTGCTGCTGCCCGTGACTCAGATCATTCTGATCCTGAACGTGCTGCTGACCCTGACCGTGACCTGGCTGGTCTATGCCCTGGCGCTGAACTTGCTGGCCAACGCGGTCCACCGTTCCTTGATCGTCACCCTGCTGGCACTGGCGAGTGTCACGCTGGTGCTGGTGTTCCTGGCGACCTTGCAGATGCTGTACGCCTACCACACCTCGCGTCTGGACCGCCAGCGTGATGAGGCGGCAGCGCTGGACCGGGTCAAGATTCAGCATTTCCTGGCCACCGGCACCCTGCCGGACCGTCTGAGTCAGGCCGGAGAGAACCAGGTACTGCTGCTGCGTGAGCAGGCCGGTGAGCGTGAAGCCCAGCAGCTTCAGGTGCTGTATGCGGGGCTGCGGCTGCGCCAGCGTGACGAGGAGATGGTCATGTCGCGGGCCCATCCCAACCTGCGCATCGCGGCCCTGGAAAGGCTGGCGCTGCTGGCTGATCCCCATAGCCTGCCGACCATGTTGCGGGCTGCTCATGTCGTGACGCCGGGGGGTGATCCCACGGCCCTGTCCAGCTTGGCGCTGCTGGGCGCGGCCCGTATTCTGCGGCGCGGCGACGCGTCGGTCCTGGAATTGCTGCCCGTGCTTGAAGGTGCGGCGCTGACCCAGCAGCAAGGCACCGAAGCACTGAGCATCCTGGGAAAGCGGGCTGGACCACTGATTCAGGAGCTGGCACGGCACTCCCGCCCCGCCCTGCGTGCGCTCTCGGCACGTGGGGCCGCACTCGGACCCAGGGCCGAACACTATCCGCTGGCCCTGAACCTGCTGCGTGATCCCAGCCCGGATGTGCGGGCGGCGGCCCTGCGGCTGTACGTGGCTTTGGATGTGACGGCACCGAACGATCTGGAGCAGCTCAACGCCCTGGCCCAGGATCCCGCGTGGTTTGTACGTGGGCAGGCGGTCAAGGCGCTGGCAGGGGTGCGTCCCCTGCCCGAAGCGAGTCTGTGGGACAGTCTGGGCGATTCGAACTGGTGGGTGCGCCACAACGCGGGCCAGGCGCTAGCCATTTCTTTGCAGGGTCAGCAGTTGCTGCGTCAGGCCCTGAGCCATCCAGACGCTTTTGCGCGGGATACGGCGCGGGCTGCCCTGCAGACCGAGGTCGCCGTCTGATGACCCTTTCGGCGGTCGAATTTCTGTTTCTGGCCTACCTGACCCTGCTGAATTTCTGGAGTGCGGTGGGGCTGTACGCCACGGTTCAGGAACTGCGGCGCACGGTCAGGCGCAATCAGTCCCTGCGCTTCGAGAGCTTGCTGAACGCCGGCGCCCATCAACCGATTTCGGTGCTGGTTCCGGCCCACGACGAACAGGAAACCATCCTGGGCAGCGTCTCGGCGCTGCTGAATCTGCGCTACCCGCAGTTTGAGATTATCGTGATTTCCGACGGGTCCACCGACCCTACCATGCAGGTCCTGCATGAGCACTTTGATCTGCGGGAAACCTTGCCGGTCAGCGCCGTGGCACTTCAGACCGAACCGATTCGGGCGATCTGGCGCTCACAGCGCTTCCCACAACTGACCGTGATCGACAAGGAAAATGGCGGTAAGGCCGACGCCCTGAATGCCGGACTGCGCTACGCGGGATATCCGCTGTTCTGTTCGATTGATGCCGATAGCCTGCTGGATGAAGAAGCGCTGGTGCGGGCGGCCCGCCGCTTTGCCGATCAAGAGGAGTTGCTGGCAGTGGGCGGCACGGTGCGTCCCATGAACGGCGTGACCCTGCAGGGGGGACGCGTTGTTGATATGACCATGCCAGGCAGCACGGTAGAGCGCTTTCAGGTGATGGAATATGTGCGGGCCTTCTTCACCGGCCGCACTGCCCTGAGCAGTTTCGGCCTTCTTTTGATCGTCAGTGGAGCATTTGGCCTGTTTCGCCGTGCCGAGGTGGTGCAGGCGGGCGGCTACAACCGGGAGACGGTGGGCGAAGACATGGAACTGATCGTGCGGCTGCATCGCTGGGCACGCGACCAGCGCCGCCCTTACGCGATCCAGTACGTGATTGACCCAGTGTGCTGGACCCAGGTACCGGATACCTGGCAGGGACTGCGCCGTCAGCGGGACCGCTGGCAGCGTGGGTTGCTTGAGAGCCTGTGGCTGCACCGCCGGATGCTGTTCAATCCGCGCTATGGGCGCATTGGGATGGTGGCGATGCCCTACCACATCTTTTTCGAGGCGTTGGCTCCGGCGCTTGAACTGGGCGGCCTGTTTCTGGCGGTGTTCCTGATCGTCACCGAGCGCTACGACGCCACCTTCGTGGTGCTGTTTTTCCTGCTGGCGGTGGGCTTCGGCACCCTGCTCAGTTCCAGCTCACACGCCATCGAAGTCTTTTTGCGTCACCGTCTGGGGCGCCCCAGGGACCGCCTGCTGCTGCTCGGCTACGCGCTGCTGGACAACCTCGGTTACCGCCAGTGGAACTTGCTGATCCGCCTGTGGGCCTCACTGACCCTGGTGGCCAAACGTGGGCAGTGGGGCGGGCAGCAGCGCCGCCGCATCGATCAGGGCGCGGTCACCGGGCCAGCCCAGTCCGAGGCGGACCCGGTTCGCTCACGCTAGAAGCTGTCCGGAAAATGGGGGGCGCCGCCTGATTGCGTTCCTACCGACTCGCTCTCCTGCGGAGCTGTGCCAGTCTGCTCACGGAAAATCATAGAAGTGCGTCCGCTTCTCCGGTTTTCCGGGAGCAGCCTCTAGGCACAGAGGGTATCAAAGCAGAGCGGACCACCCCCTACGTTTAGGGCTGGTCCGCTCTGGAACCCAGGGGTCAGCTGACCCAGCGCCACTCGCGCAGATAGGCGTCAAAGTCGTCCAGGACGTCTGCCAGATTGTGGGCATGGGGCAGTCGGGCCTGCAGCTCCGTGCGGTCTGCCGCCAGATAGTCACCTAGGGTGGCGGGCTGCTCGGCACTCAGCAGGTCGTCCAGATCGTTCAGGGTGTCCTCGTAGCTGGCCTTGACCCAGGGACGCTGCCGTGACAGCTCGCCCAGGAAATTCTCGGCGGCGTGGATCAGCAGTGGCTCGCCCTGCACGATATGGGCGGCATGCGAAAAAGGCAGGGTCATACTTATGCCTTCCAGCCGGGGAATCCGGAAATGGCGACCAGGGTGGGGCGGGGCACTCGGCTGCCAGGTGCGGCGGCAAAGTTGCTGGTAAGTTGATCCAGGCTCTCGGAGTCTTCGCCGGGGTGCTGAATGGACACGAACAGCGTCTTGCCGTCTGGGGACCACACCGGACCGGTCATTTCGGCGTCTACCGGACCGACGGCGAAGCGGTAGGCCTTGCCGGCGTTGGGGCCTTCGGTGGGGAAGAAGAACATGGCGTTGTTGCCGTGGAAGTCCTTGATCGGGTTGCTGCCCAGATCGGAGTTGTCCGTCACCATCCACAGGTTGCCGTAAGGGTCGAAGACCAAGTTGTCGGGGCTGGCAAAGCCGGCGCTGGGGCCGCCATAGGCGAATACATCCCAGCCGAAAGTTTCGGCGCTGTGGTCATGGCCTTTTTCGGTCAGCTTGACGATGTGTCCGAAGTAGTTGCCGTGCTTGGAATTGTTGGTCAGGGCAATGTACACGTCACCATTCAGCGGGTGCACTTCGATGTCTTCGGGGCGGTCCACCGGGGTGCCGCCCACGGCCAGTGCAGCGGCGCGGGCATCGGCCAGCACGTCGGCCTGGCCAGCGAACAGCAACTTGTCGCCGTTCTTGGCTTCACGCAGTTTGGCATTCTTGTCGTAGTCCAGCAGCACCCAGCTGCCGTTGCCGAAGTTGGCGACGTACAGGTCGCCGTCTTCCAGCAGGTCACGGTTGGCGCTGCGGTCGGTGCCTACGGTGCCGCGGCTGATGAACTTGTACACGCAGGAATCCTGCATGTCATCACCCATGTACACGGCCACCCGGCCATCGGCGGTGGGGACCACGGCGGCGTTCTCATGGCGGAAGCGGCCCATGCCAGTGCGCTTCTTGGGGGTCCACTCGGGATCAAAAGGGTCGATTTCGGTGACCCAGCCCTGGTGCATGGCTTCATAGCCACTGCCGTCCCAGGCCTTGGTGTAGCCGTCCACGTTCTCTTCGCAGGTCAGCAGGGTGCCCCAGGGGGTCTGGCCGCCGGAGCAGTTGCCCACGGTGCCCTTGACCATGGTGGCGCCCTTCACGTGGTCGGTGCCGCGCACCGGCCCGGTCAGCTCAATGTCGTACAGGCCGTCTACGGCGCGGTTCTTGGGATCCTTGACCACGCTCCATTTGCCGCCCTGCTGACGTACACGCACCACGCTCACGCCCATGGCCCGCTTTTCCTTTTCCATGTTGGCGGGGGTGCGCTCTTCGGTGCCCAGAAACATCGCGTTGACGTACTCATGGTTGATGGTCAGGTACGCGTCGGTGCTGCTGTGGCCGCCTTCAAGCATGTCAGCCGGGAAGTAACCCACGAAGTCGTGGTTGAAGCCGATGGTGCGGCCGTCTTCGGTAAACTCCTCGCCCCAGGGCGCCAGAATCTGGTAGCGGAAGCCGGGGGGCAGCGTCATATCGTCAGCGCGGCTCGCTTCGATCGGGCGGAAGGGCGGGTAGTAGCGGGCATTGTCGCGGGGGTCTACACCGATGGGCGCACCGTTGTTGGCGGTGGTCACGCCGCCTTGCTGCGCCTGCGCGAAGCTGACGGGTAGGGTGGCAGCCGCCGCAGTGGCCGCTGCGGTGCCGATGGCGGTGCGGCGGGTGATGCGGCGGTCCAGCAGATCGTGCCAGAAAGAAGACTTCGCGGTGGGCTCCTGCGTGCGATTTGACATACCTACAGCATTCACTCGGATTGTCAGCCTTAAGTCACAGTTCATTTGAGGTTGAGGGTGTGTTGGTCTGGAGCATGCCAGGTCAAGGTGTCCTCAAGGCCAAAGTTCACTGCTGCCGGTGTCCTGAGCGGTACGGTGCAGTTAAGGAGGTTTCACATGACCAATACCACTGACCGCGACCGCATCACCAAGCACATGCCTGTCTTTTGTGCCGAGGGCAAGAACCACGGCCTGGTAGATCACCTGGACGGCGACTACATCAAGCTGGTAAAGGACGACGAAGGCCAGCACCACTGGCTGCCCCTCAGCACGGTGGACCATGTGGACGAGTATGTTCACCTGAACCTGAACCACGCCGAGGTGCAGGAGCAGTGGCTCAGCGAAGACCCACATGGGCATCACCGGGACTGAAATCTGTTCTGTGCTCAAGCTGCCGCCCGCGGGCGGCAGCTTTTTTTAGCTCGCCGCCTCATCCGGGCGATTTTCCGGTGTCCAGCCGACCACACCGAACAGCGGATCTCCACTGGCTGGGCTGCGGTCATAGGCCGTAACCCGTAGGAATCCAGCCAGCTCCAAGTAGCGCTGGACCAAACCGACCCGCCCGGCATCGTCCAGCTGATGCCAGGCCATCACGGCTTTGGTGGGAAAGCAGCGGTTAGAAAAGCTCACCACGGTGGGCGCGCCGGGCGTCAGGGTTCGGCGCAGGCCCCGCAGCACGGTTACGGGGTCCGTCAGGTAATCAATAGAGACAGCGATTCCGGCGGCGTCAAAGCTGCCGTCTGCAAAGGGCAACGCCGGGTCCGCGTTCAGGTTGTGGACCACGTAGCGGCTTAGGCGGGGATTGGCCGCCAGTTCGTCGCGGTTCATGCCCAGGCCCACGACTTCGGCGTAGGGCACTTCCGGCGGCAGATGGCTGATCCATGAACTCATTAGGTCCAGGACGCGGCCTCCTGGGGGGAAAAATTCCCGGTACAGCTCCGTGACAGCGGCGATGGCCCCTGGGTCAATATGGGTCACGAAGCGCGGTTGGCGGTAAAACAGCTCGTCAGGTGTCTCGTCAAGGCGCCTGAAGAGTTCGGAGGGTAAGGGGTCCATGTGGGTCACTTTGCCGCCTGAGCTTCGCTGATGCCGTCACGCAACCCCCACTCTAGCGAGAGCCGAAGCCAGTCAGGATGGTCAGCACAGTTTTCCAGACGATCTTCAGATCAAGCGGCGCCGAGCAGTGCTTGACGTAATAAAAGTCATATTCAAGCTTCTCGGTGATCTGGGCCGCGCTGTCGGTGTAGCCCTGATTGACCTGGGCCCAGCCGGTGATGCCTGGGCGCACCCAGTGCCGCGAGGTGTACATGGGAATACTTTCCTCAAATTCCACGGTAAAGGCCAGCTGTTCCGGGCGCGGCCCGATAATGCTCATATCGCCGCGCAGCACGTTCCAGAACTGGGGCAGTTCATCCAGCCGGAACTTGCGCAGAAACGCCCCGACCGGCGTGATCCGCATGTCGCCCTGTTTGGCAAACGCTGGACCGGCCCGCTCCGAGTCACGGGTCATGGTCCGGAACTTGACCAGCTGAAACGGCTTGCCGTCTTGCCCCACCCGCTGCTGCCAGAACAGGATCGGACGGCCACTGTTGAAATAGACCACCAGAGCCACCAGGGCCATCAGGGGGAGCAGTACAGGAGCGGCCAGCAGCGTGAACAACACATCCAGTCCCCGTTTCCAGAACAGGTAGGTGGGCTGAAACGCGGCTTGTGTGACCCAGTTCTGGTCCACCGCCTGAAGCGAGACCCGGCCGGTCAGGTCCTCGGTCAGCAGACGTTCCGGGATGATGCTCAGCTTCATCAGCTGGGCATGTTCCAAGACGCGGTGGTGCAGCTGGCCCGAGGGTTCGTTGCGGACCACCAGGCCGTCCAATCCCCTCAGAGAGGATGGATCACGTGAGGACACCATCACCGGCTGAATGCGTTGTGTGTGCAGTGCCTCGCTGAGCTCCGGCGTGGGGGGGTCCAGAAACCCCAGCTTCAGCGGCGGGCTGCGGCGCTGCAACGTCAGTTGCGCCACTGTGCGTGCGGCCAGCCACACCAGATGCAGCGGAATCAGCGCCAGAATCAGCGGTGCCTGCCCCACGGCGATCAGCAGCGCCGCCGCGATGATCCAGGTCAGCAGCGGGACCAGATAGGCCGAGCCATGCTCGGCAAAGGCGCTCAACTGGGTCATGACCAGCGCCAAGACGCCTGCAATCACCCACAGCCAGAATGCTGCCGGAGGCACTGAGATGAATTCCAGTCCCGCTGCCACCAGCAGCAGCAGGACCACCAATCCGAAAAAGAACAGGTCCCACGCCAGTGTGAGCTGTGGGGCCTGATGACGCCTGGGAAAAGGAAAGGGAGGGTTCAGCAATGACACAAAGGGGTCCTGAGCAGATGTTTTTGAGAAAAGGCCGTCGTATACAGCAAAATAAAAGTAACTTTTCCCTCAATGCCAGCATAGAGGCCGGTGACGTGTCTTAGGTAGCCCCCAGCCTTCACCGAGCAATTACATTTGTGCGGCAAAAAGTCTCAGGTGGGCCGTCAAAAGGCGTGGAGTAGGACGCAGGCTGGCTGTCAAAGTCCCAGACTCGCGCCGCCGTCGACCCGCAGGTCACAGAGAGTGAGGTGCCGCGCCTGATCGGACAGCAGAAAAAGAATGCTGTGGGCGACATCTTCGGGATTCGCCAAGCGGCCCAGCGGAATGCCCAGTCTGAAATCCGAAGCCTGCCCGGCGATCACCTGCTGGGGCGGTACTTGCATGGCGGCCTGCATCGGTGTTGCGGTGGACCCTGGGGATACGGTGCAGACCCGCACCCCTGCAGGAGCCAACTCTAGGGCCAGAGACCCCATCAGGGTGTGGAGCGCGGCCTTAGAAGCGCCGTAAGCCCCGATCCCGGTCCGCGGCATATGCGCCGCATTGGACGTGACCGTGACGATCACGCCGCCCCCGTGCGCGGCCAGAGCGGCCCCGGCCAGCTGACTGAGCCGCAGTGGGCCCGTGGCATTGACAGTAATCAGTTCGGTCCAGTCCGCCTCTGAGACCTGTGCGCCACTGCCTGAACGCAAAATCCCGGCCACATTCACCAGATAGCGCAGGGGCTGCGGCGACGTAGCCTGCGCCGCTTGCCAGGCTGCTGCCAGCGTCTGGGGTTGTCCCAGGTCCAGGTGCAGCGGAAAGAGGTTGGGGCCAGCGACGACGGGTTGACAGTCCGCCGCCACCGTCGGCACACCCGCCGCCGCCAGCAATTGCGCGGTCGCCCGCCCAATCCCGCTGGCGGCCCCGGTCACCAGCGCGCCACCCCAGGAGAAGGTCAGCGCCAATTGCGGCGGGGTCATGTGCGCCTACTGCTGAGCCACTGCTCTAGGCGGCTGAGCCTGGCCTGAACATCCTCAGGACTGTACAGCGCCGGATGCCCCTCCAGCACCACGTTGAGGGTTTGCCCTGGGGCCGCGCTGAGTGTCCAGGCCAGGTCCTCGGTGGGGCCGGAGATCAGGCTCTGGACGGAGGCCTGCACCTCAGGGCCGAAATCCAGCGGCAAGGTAAAGGGAATGATGTTCACTTCCAGCCCGAAGAGCCGCCGCTGGCCGAGCCGCTGCCACAGTTCCTCATAGCGGAAACGGGCATGGGGACGCAGCTCCTGTAACGTGGCGCGAATCTGCCGCGCGGCGTGTCCGAGGTCGGCGGGGTCCAGGATGGCGGGCGCAGGAGTGGGCAGGGGCAGCATGTTCATTCTCATCAGCGGCACGCCCGCGGCAGGGGTACCCATCCGGTTCATCATGGCCAGGCCGGTTAGCGGCTCCGCTTCGCCAGTCTCAAGCCACCAGTCGTGCGCCAGCAGGGCCAGCAGCCATTCGGCCCAGTTGACGCCGGCCTGTTGCGCCAGCGTTTCCAGTTCACGCCGGGTGTCTAGGCCAAGTTGTACGCTGGCGCGGTGGCCCCACGCCAGACCGCGTTCCAGCAGTGGGGCCGGTTCGGCGGGTCGGTAGGTATACAGCGCCTCCAACGCGCGGGCGTCCTGCGCCGAGGCCCCTGAGGCCAGGTAGGCCGCTTCTTCCTCCAGCACCGGCCGGATATCAGCCCAGGCGGCCGGACGGGGCTGGCCCAGCGTCAGTGCCCGGTACTCGGCGGCGAGGCGTTGCCACAGCAGGGCGTAACCATAGCCGTCCAGCGCCAGGTGATGTACGCCCAGCAGGTAATTCAGCTGTCCCCCGCCCCCGTCGGTCCAGTAGGCCTGCCGGGTCAGTTCGCCGGTTTCCAGCTCGTAGGGTCGCCTGTGCCAGGCCTTCAGCGCAGCGGGAGAACGGCCTTCCCAGCGTTCAGGCTGCTGTACGGGCTGTGTTCCCAGCCAGTGCCGCACCTGTCCGTCAGCGCCCAGGGCCACCCTGGCCCGCAGCTGGGGCAGATCGGTCCAGAGCTGCTCCAGCGCCTGGAAAAACGCTGCCTCATCCACTGCGCCGCTCAGCGTTAACTGCTCGGCGGTGTGGGCTGGATCGGCTCCCGGTTCCAGCCCGCCGGACAGGGCCACGGGAGCCTGGGACGACCATTGCCAGAGCGCGGCCTGGGTCAGGGGCAAGCCGGGGTCCAGCGCCGTCATTCCGGCAAACCCTGCCACAGGGTGTCCAGGGTAGGAGAAACGGCCACATCACCGTAAGTGACCTGCAGTCCCCGTGTCTGCCAGCGTTCCAGCAGCAGCATCAGCTGGATGGAGTCCAGGCCCAGGTCCTGAAGGTCGGCCGCTGGATCAAGGTCGTCGGTGCTCAGGTTCAGTGCGGTGGCCAGTTCGGCGCGCAGGGCCCCGCGGGTCAGGGGTCCATTGTGCAGGGCACGGACGACTTCGGCAGTGCCCATCACGGCACCGCAGCGCGCCACCACATAGTTCAGCGCCTGAAGATGCTCCTCTTCGCTGAAGTCTGCCAGGGCGTCCGCGACAAAAAAGGGCTGGACATCCTGCATAAAGGCCTCAGCCGCGCTCAGCTGGCAGCCGATGTGGGCATAGACCCCGCAGATGATCAGCTGATCACGTCCCTGGTCGTTCAGACGCTCGCGCAGATTACTGCGCTGAAAGGCGCTGTAGCGCCACTTGGTCAGCACCGTCTCACCCGGCTGCGGGGCCACGCTGGGATGGATGGCCGTGGCCGCCGGGTCGTCCGGCAGGCCTGGTCCCCACATGTCGGTGAGCAGGGCGCGGTCCTTGGGGGACTGATTGCCGGGCTGGGCCGTGTAAAACACGGGAATGCCCAGCTCGCGGCAGGCGTCCAGCAACTGGGCTGTATGGGACAGCAGCTGCGGGATCGGCATTTGCGTCACCGCGAAATAGTTCAGGAAATAGAGTTGCAGGTCATGGACCAGCAGCGCGGCCCGCTCGGGACGCAGCTGCCAGTGGACTCGGTTTTCGGGCCACTGGGCCGGCATGGGGTAAGGGGCAATCTTGGGAATCATGGGTTTCCTGGGTGGGCCGTGCGTGAAAGTGTTCGCGCAGCGCCCGTTTGTTGACCTTGCCTGCTGCTGTGCGCGGCAGGGTGAGGAACTCGAATTGGTCCGGCAGTTTGTAGGTGGCCAGGCCGAGGTCCAGCAGATAACGCCGCAACTCGGCAGGGCTGGGCGGCGCAGCGGGATCGGCAGACTGAATACAGGCCAGGCTGCGTTCGCCCAGCCGTGGATCGGGCCGCCCGATCAGGGCCGCGTTGTGTACACCGGGAGCGCCCAGCAGGGCGTGCTCGATTTCCTCTGCCGCGATTTTCTCGCCGCCCCGGTTGATCTGATCTTTGCTGCGTCCGGTCACGCGCAGTGAGCCATCGGCCAGCCGGGTCACAAGGTCGCCGGTGCGGTAAAAACCGTCACGGGTAAAGGCCCGGCTGTTGTGTTCGTCTGCGCGGAAATAGCCGCAGATGGTGTAGGGGCCACGCGTGAGCAGATGGCCGGGTGTGCCGTCTGGCACGGGCTGGTCATCATCGTCCACAATCAGGATCTCGTCATGGGGACTGATGGCGAAGCCCTGGGTGTCCAGCGGCAAGGGGCCGTCCAGCCGGGTGTAGTTGACCAGGCCCTCCGCCATGCCGAAAACCTGTTGCAGGGTGGCGCCCAGCTGCTGCGGAACCTGAGCCGCCACTTCCGGGGCCAGTGGTGCGCCGCCGACCTGCACCACCGCCAGACTGGCCGGGACCGGGCGCCGCGCCGCCGCCTCCAGCCAGACCAGCAGCAGCGCGGGTACCAGGGCGACCATGTTGATCCCGTAGCGCTCCATCAGACCGAAACAGGTGCCGGGGTCGGGCTGCGGGGCGATCACCACCTGCCCGCCCACATGCAGTGTGCCCAGGCTGCCGGGTGAGGAAAGCAGAAAATTGTGGGCCAGTGGCAAGGCGGCCAAATAAACGGTCTGCGGCGACAGTGCACAGATTTCCGCGCTGGCCCGCACCGAGTAGAGGTAATCGTCGTGCGTGCGGGGAATCAGCTTGGGGGTGCCGGTACTGCCGCCAGAGAGCTGATAAAAGGCGGGTTGATCGGGGTCCTGCTGGCGGCCGGGCCAGGTGGGCATGGCCGCCAGGTCGGTACGCTGGAGTTCGGAACGGTGGGGTGCGGAACGGTCCAGGTCCAGCGGCTGAAGCAGCGTCCTCACCGGGAGCGGCAGGTTGCCCAGCTGCGCTTGTAGCTCGCGTCCCACCGGCTGATCCGGGCCGATGTACAGCTGCGCTTCTGTCTGACGCACAAAGGCTGTGATTTCATGGTGCCGGTGGGCGGGCAGGGCCAGCACGGGCCGCACCCCGGCCAGCAGCAAGCCGAAGAAGTTGAAGAAGAATTCCGGATGGTTGGGTAGGTGCAGCACGGCTGCGTCGCCAGGGCGCAGGCCCAGGCCAGTGAACTGCTGCGCCCGCTCGCCACTTTGCTGCCACAGGTCACGGTAATTCCATTGGCGTTCGGCCGTGACCAGGGCGGGGGAGGCACCATAACGCTGTGCCCGCTCCCACAGCCAGTCGGTGAAGGTCTGGCCCTGCCAGTAGCCCAACTCGCGGTAGAGAGCCGCCCGCTCGGCGGGCCAGGGGGTAAAGTCAGACCCGGAAGACACGGAGTGTTCAGGCATGGACGGCTCCTTGTTCCAGTGGGTGCCGGACGCCCAGCGCCGCCAGCATGATGCCCAGCTTGGCACGAGTTTCGGCGCATTCCGCAGCTGGGTCCGAATCGGCCACGATGCCTGCTCCGGCCCACAGCCGCACCTGACGGCCCTGAATCTGGGCGGCGCGGATGCCCAGCGCCCATTCGCCGTCGCCCTGGGCGCGGCACTCCGCCGACCGCGGGTGTGGGATGCACGATGTCCAGCACATCCAGCACCGTGACGTCTGGGCGCAGTTGCCCACCGATACGGGTGCCCAAATGCCACAGGGACGGGGTACCGACCAGGCTGGGCCGCGCTGGGACGTCCAGCTTCCGGCACAGTGGCGCCAGGAGGTCGGCCATGTTCTGCACCATCAGGGCATGTTCGTGGCGGTCCTTGGCGCTGCCCAGCAGGGCCTGAGCCGCCTGCGCGTCTTGCTCGGCGTCCCGCTTGCGGCGGCGGGTGCCGGCGAGGGGCTGAAGACTGAGCTGTCCGCCCTGGACCCGGACCAGCAGTTCCGGACTGGCCCCGGTCCAGAATCCACCATCCGGCAGCGGAAGCGTGAAGACATACGCGCTGGGGTGGGTGCGGCACAGGTGGGTATGTAGCCTGGACATGTCGGCCGGCTGGTCCAGCTCAAGCTGTAGCTCGCGGGCCAGCACCACCTTGCGGAGTCGGCCACTGTGGAGTTCACGCAGTGCCGCTACGACCCGCGCCTGATAGTCCTGGTCGCTGGTGCCGCCGCGCCACTGGACCGGGCCAGCCGGAGGGCAGGGGTCCAGGTCACCAGAAGGCACTGCCGGACCAGGCACATAGAAATACCCATCCTCCTGGGGACTGAACGGCAGTGCCCCCAGAATCCACGGGGCCCCGCTGGTTTGCAGCAGGGCCTGGGCCTGGGCTGACCGCCCGCTGGCCGGAGACACCACACACTCCGCCACTTCACAGTGACAGGAAAATTCACTCTCAGGCGAACAGAACTTCATGACCATAGGGCCTCCCTAGAGCATTTGACATAAGAATGGCGTGTTGTTCGCCATTCGTTGTCCGAACGAAGTGAGTGAATTTGCCGGGAGCATTGGGCAGAATGGAGGCACCTCAGGCGCTTTTCCTGGGGGGCCGTAATTCTGTCAAATGCTCTGGGGCCTGAACACAGGCGGTGAGCAAAAAGTGATCCTCCCAGACCCAGTGGGCCGGGATGCTGTCCCCCTGAACGTTCCAGACCCTGGCTTCACCAGGTCGGCAGCCGGCCTGCCAGTGGTAGTCTTCGGGCTGAAAACGCCGCTGGCCCATGCCGGCCTTATAGGCACTCTCGGCCAGGCTGAGGTGCAGTACCCGGGCGTTCAGGGTGGGCAGGTATTCCAGATCAGCGCCGAGGCGCCAGCGGGCAGGCCCGGCCAGCGCCAACCCCCAGCCCGCTGAATGACTGCAGCTGAGGGCCGAGGGTTCATTAGGCGGCCGATGACGGGTGGCCTGAGCCGCAGCTATCCGGGCCGCCCCCCGTTCAGCGGCGCGCCGGGCCAGACCAGGCGTGGCCTGTACGGCAGTCAACTGGACCTGGGCGGGCAGCTGGCGTTGCAGCCAGGCCAGGCTCCTCCAGGGCGACCCCAGGGCCACCCCAGTAAAGTGCTCTGCTAGTGTCATTTCCCCCCCTTAGAGAAATGGGCTATTGGATCAAATGCAACCCGTGTGAAGCCGGAATTCAGCCGGCGCTGACCACCAGTGGACAGCCCAAGCAGGGATGTTGGATGACCTGCACGTCATGCCCAAAGGCCTGGGCAATCAGTCCTGGTTGCAGCACCTCCGCCGGAGGTCCATAGGCCAGGACTTCGCCGTCCGAGAGCACCAGCATCCGGTCGGCGTACTGCGCGGCCAGGTTCAAGTCGTGCAAAATCGCCAGCACGCCGGTGCCTTCGTCGGCCAGCTCGCGGGCCAGGCGCAGGGTCTGATGCTGATGGGCCAGATCCAGCGAACTGGTGGGCTCATCCAGCAGCAGCACCCGCGCCTCTGTGACGCCGTGCAGCTGCGCCAGCACGCGGGCCAGATGCACCCGTTGCTGTTCGCCGCCCGACAGGGTCAGGATGTCGCGGTGCTCAAAGCCGGCCAGGCCGACCCGCCCCAGACATTCCCGCGCCGCAGCGTCTTGCTCGGCGGCGCTGCCCCGGTGAGGCAGGCGTCCCAGACCGACCACTTCCAGCACCTCATAGCCGAACGACATCGGCGTGTGCTGGGCCAGGACTGCTCGGCGGCGGGCCAGGTCGGCGCGGCGGTGACTGTTCAGATCCTTCCCGAACAGACTGACGTCATGGGCCTGCAACTCACCGCTGAGGTGCTTCAGCAGGGTGGATTTACCCGCGCCGTTGCGCCCCACCACCACCAGCACTTCGCCGCCCGACAAGTCCAGGCGCACGCGCCGCAGCAGTTCGCGGCCAGCTACGCTGTAGCTGAGGTCGGCAACTTCAAGCAGTGGCGTACTCACAGCAGCGCTCCCCGGCCACGCCGCAGCAGGTACAGGAAGAACGGCGCGCCCAGCATGGCCGTGACAATCCCGATCGGCAGTTCTGCCGGGGCCGCCACGGTGCGGGAAACCAGGTCGGCCAGCACCAGCAGCGTGGCCCCCAGCAGCGCCGAAGCGGGCAGCAGGTAGCGGTGGGATGGCCCACCGATCAGACGCAGCAGGTGCGGAACCACCAGGCCCACAAAGCCGATGCTTCCAGCTACAGCCACGCCGGCGCCGACACACAGCGCCACCAGGCTGACGGTGGCCCACTTGATGGCCTGAACGTTGACGCCCAGGTGCTCAGCGCCGGCTTCTCCCAGTGAGAGGGCGTCCAGTGCCCGCCCCAGGACCGGCAGCGCCAAGGTGCCCAGCAGCAGCAGGGGCGCGGCGGTGGCGAGCGATTCCCAGGTGGCCCCGCCCAGCGATCCCAGCGACCAGAAGGTGATGGTGCGCAGCTGATCGTCGGTGGCCAGGAAGGTCATCAGGCCCGTGCCCGCCCCGGCCAAAGAGTTGACGGCAATGCCCGCCAGCAGCATGGTGGACACGTCCAGTCGGCCCCGCCGCTGCGCCAGCGCGTAGATGATGACCGTGGTGATCAGGCTGCCGATAAACGCGGCAACCGGCAGCGAATAGACCCCGAACAGATTGAGGCCCATCACGATGGTCACGGCCACGGCCAGCGCCGCCCCGCTGGAGATGCCCAGCAGGCCAGGGTCGGCCAGCGGGTTGCGAAAGAGACCCTGCATGGCTGCGCCCGCCACGCCCAGGCCAGCACCGACCAGCGCCCCCAGCAGCACGCGGGGCAGCCGGATGGCCTGGAAGACAGCAGCCTGCTGCTCCTCAAAGGCCGCCCACTGCACGCCCAGTGGAGCCAGCGCAATGCTGACCACCTGGGCTGGGGCGATCTGTACTGCGCCGATCCCGGCCCCCAGAATCATGGCGGCCAGTAGGGCGAAGGGAAGCGCAGAAAGCAGCAGCGCGGCCCGCGCCCCCCGGCGTGAGCGCGCCGCCTGCGGAGACAGCGGCACAGAAGCGGTCAACGGAAGTCGGCCTTCCATTCACGGGCCAGCTTGGTCGCGAATTCCGGCAGGCGTGGGCCGATCCAGCGGACCGAGTCGTCTACGCGGTAAAAGCGGCGGTTTTTGCCGGCCTTGGTCTGGGCCACACCGGGCATCTTGAGCAGGCCGGCCTGACCGCCGATGGCGTCCCAGCCCCGGTTCAGCATGATGATGGCGTCCGGGTTCAGGCGGACCACGCCTTCGGCGGTCAGCTTCTGGGTACCGGCAAAGTTGGCCACGTTGCGTCCCCCGGCCAGTGAGATCAGGTTGTCGGCACCGTTGTCACGCCCATAGATGCTGGCGTCGTTCGCGCCGTGGGCATACAGGAACATCACGCGGGGCGCGGTGGTCGGCTTGGCGGCGCGGGCGGTGGCCAGTCCACCCACGAAGTTCCGCATCAGGACGTTGGCCTGGTTCTGAGCGCCGTAGGCCTGGGCAATCATGTTCACGCGGGTACGGAAACCGCCCGTGCCCCCCTTGCCGGCTTCGGGCAAGACCAGCAGCGGCACGCCCGCGGCGCGCAACTGGGTCTTCAGCACGGCGTTGTCGTGGATGAAGCTGTCCTCGGTGGCGATCACCAGGTCAGGCTTGAGGCTGATCACGCCTTCGGCGCCCACCTGCGCCCAGTGGCCCACGCTGGGTAGACGCTCGGCGGCAGCAGGAAAGGTGCCGGTGACATCACGGCCCACCAGGGTATTTTGCTTGCCCAGTTTGTAGATGATTTCCACGGTGGTGCCGTTCAGGGCCACCACGCGTTTGGGGTTGTTGATGTTGACGGTCACACCGTCAGCGCCACGGACTGAAGCGGCTTCGGCGGCGTTCAGGGTCAGGGCAGCACTCAGGGTCAGCAGCAGAGACAGGGTTTTTTTCATGGGAATCCTCCAGAAGGACAGGCAGGGAGTGGGGGTGGGACGGGTGCGGCGGCCTTGCTCAGCGAATCGGTGCATCAAAACACGTCCGAAGCGGCCTGATTTCGGCCCTCCAAGCAGAGTGTTAGATTTGCATCTGCTAAGTTGACAAACTTACTCGGATTTGTCAAATTTTAATCCAAAGCGGTGGTGGGCAGCGGGAGCAGAGGCGCCTTCTTGTCGGCCACCGCAGCGGGGAAGTCCCCAAGGAGGAGCGGCATGACCACAGATACAGCCACCAGGACGCCACTGACCGGTGAGGACATCACCGACATCATCGAGCATGTCAACGAAGGGCACATCACCGAGCTGCTCTACGCGGTGCGGGCCTTTAGCGAGATTGCGGCGCCGGGTCACGCGCAGATCACCAACCTCTATGCCGATGGTGCCGCGCTGGATGTGGTGACGGACGCAGGCACCACCCAGGTCTTTGTGCCTTTTGCCGTGCAGGCTCCGCCCCATGAAGCGCTGCAGGCCACCGTGGCTGAAGCGATGTGCCGACTGGGTCTGAAACCCGAGGGGCGGGTGGCCCACTGGCGGCTGCAGAGCGCCCAGGACGTGAGCCCCAACATGCGGCGGCTGGTCATGGACCTCTGCGGCGATTCGCGCGACGACTGGCGTCCCGGAGACGCTTGCCGCTTCGATATTCCGGGCCATGAGCATGGACGGCCCTACACCCTGCGGTCGGTGTCGGACACGCAGGCGACGGTGGACGTGTACTGTCATGGTGGCAGCCTGGGCAGCCGCTGGGCGCAGGCACTCAGCGCCGGCGATCAGATCACGGTGCGCGGCGGGCGACATGAGCCACTGCCGGACTTTGCCCAGGCCGCTGCCCTGCTGATTGGCGATGAAACGGCCCTGCCTACCATCGCTGCCTTGCTGGAAACCTGGCCTGCGAACCAGCCCCTGGAAGTGCTGCTGGAAGTGGCCGATCCTGCCGATCAGGCCTACTTGGACGATGTGGCCTGCCCCTCCCAGGCCCGGATCACCTGGCTGCAGCGGACCGAAACCAGTGGCGAAGCCGTTGCGGCCCGGCTGGGCATGCTGACTCAGCCTCCGGCCGCGGTCTGGGGAGCGCTGGAGGTGCAGGCGGCCAAGGCCATGCGGCGTCAGCTGACAGCGCTGTTCCCGGCCACCGAGGTCCGGATCAGCGGTTACTGGCGTGTGGACGAAACCCACTGAGCCGCTGGGGATGTGCTGCCGGGGTCAACGCTGATTCCCGGAACAGGGCAGTTGAGCAGGATGGGGTTAAGTCACATGGACTCGGCCCCGTCCTGCTGGACAGTTGAGAACTGCAGCGGGTGGCTTCAGTCCGGGTGGCAACCCCTAAGCGCAGAGCGGTTCGGCCTCATGCACCTGCAGATGCAGCGGAGAACCCGGGCGGAGCTGCCCCTCGATATAGAACAGCCCGCCTTGTCCGCTGGGCCAGTTCAACAGGTAGACGCGCTGCGCGGCGCACTGCCCCCAGAGCGTCTGGCCGTACCGAAAAACCCTCAGCATTCCGGTGAACGGTCCGGTGGCGGGCTGCGGGGTGCTGGCGCGGTCACGGTATACTTGCCCAGGCTGACCAAGAACCTTCAAGTGTTCGACTTCCAACCAGTGTCCAGAGGGGCCTACCCGCAGTACTCCACTGAATTCGCCGCGGCCCTGGGAACGGGGCAGGGTGCCGCCGGGCAGCTGCAGCGCCAATTCGCCAGTGACAGTGCGGAGGGTGGCCTGCGGCCCCTGACCCTCCCATTCACCGACGGTCAGGATGCGGGTGCCTGTGGGCAGACGGTGGACTTTGGCCAAGCTGATGGCTTCATACATGCAGGAAACCTCGGTGGTGGCAGGGTGCTGACACCTGGGGAAGGTAAGACAAAGGTGTGAGATAGGTTTCCTCGGAGCACAGGCGGGTGGCCCGGCAGATGAGATCTACCTCCGTAAGCGTGCAGCCGGTTGGTCAGTGGGCTTGGATCAGTGGCCCGGCCCTCACTGCCACGCAGCCGATAGAAACGCCAAAGTGGGGCAAGGACCGGAAGAACTCAGGACACTTGCCGACAGGTAAGGAGAGAAGGGGGATTCCTTGGTGGGGGAAGCTCTCTACCTGAAAACGAGTGTAACAGAAAGCCGTCTCTTTTCTGTCGCCAGACAGAATGTCGGGACTTTGAATCAGAAAACCTGAGCTTCAGCCGCTCAACTATGAACTGGGGTTCAGTTGCCCAGCCGTGTTCCACACACTGCGCTGACAGCACTGGCTTAAGGTGTCCCTCATGCGACCGATATCTTTACGCCTGCTTTCCATGACGGCCTTGCTTTCTCTACTGGCGGCGGCTCAGGCCCAGACGGCTCAGTTGCGGATTTTGGGAACCACCGACCTGCACATGGCGGCCCTGGGATACGACTACTACCAGGACAAGGTCACTGGCGAGTACGGCCTGGAAAATGTGGCCACGCTGATGCGTGAAGCCCGTGCCGAAGTGCCGGGCGTGCTGCTGGTGGACAACGGCGATACCCTCCAGGGCAACCCACTGGGTGACTATGTGGCCCGCATCAAGCCCCTGGTGCCCGGCGAGGTCCACCCGATGCTGGCCACCATGGGTGGCCTGGGCTACAGCGCCATGGCCCTGGGCAACCACGAGTTCAATTACGGGCTGGACTTTCTGGATCAGGTGCGCAGTACCTCACCTTTTCCCCTGCTGAATGCCAACGTGCGCTCGCTGGACGGCCAGGCCCGTTTTCAGCCCTATGTGATCCGGCCCATGTGGCTGCGTGACAGCGAAGGCAAAGTGCGGGTGGTGCGGGTCGGTATCACTGCCTTTACCCCGCCGCAGATCCTGCAGTGGGACAAGGCGCACCTGGAAGGCAAAGTCGAGGTGATGGACATGGTAGAAGCGGCCCGTCAGGTGGTTCCCCAGATGCAGGCGGAGGGCGCCGACCTGATCGTGGCGCTGGCGCATACCGGCATCGGTGGGGCCGGGGCAGGCGGTGAGGCCGCCGCCGCCGCCCTGACCCAGGTGCCGGGCATTGACGCGGTGATCAGCGGTCACTCGCACGCCGAGTTTCCCAGCCAGGCCTATGCGGACATTCCTGGCGTGAACCTGGAACGGGGCACCATCAACGGCATTCCAGTCGTGATGCCAGGGTCGTGGGGCTCACATCTGGGCGTGGTGGACCTGAACCTGACCTATGACGCCGCCGCCCAGGACTGGCGCGTCAGCAGCGCGCAGGGATCACTCCGCCGCGTCTGGGACAAGGCGGGCAAGGTGGCCTTGGTGCAGCCCGATCCGCAGGTGGCCGCCAGCATCTCTCCGGCCCACCAGGGCGCCCTGACCTATGTACGCTCCAAGGTGGCCGACCTGAGTGCCCCGGTTTCTTCCTACTGGGCACTGGTGCAGGACGATCCCAGCGTGCAACTGGTCAACAACGCCCAGATCGCTTACGTCAAAGCCGCGCTGGCCGACACCGAATATGCTGACCTGCCGGTGCTGGGCGCCGCCGCTCCTTTCAAGGCCGGGGGCCGCATGGGCGTGAGCTACTACACCGACATTCCCGCCGGCGAGCTGGCAATCCGCAGCGTGGCGGACCTGTATGTGTACCCCAACACCGTGCAGGCCGTGGTGGTCAGCGGTAACGAACTGCGCGAATGGCTGGAACGCAGCGCCGGGCAGTTCAACCAGATCACCCCTGGCAAAAGCGGGCCACAGGCGCTGGTGGATACGAGCTTTCCCACTTTCAACTTCGACGTGATCGACGGCGTGACCTACCGCATTGATGTGAGCCAGCCCAGCCGTTATGGTCCAGACGGCAAGGTGGCCAACCCAGACGCCCACCGCATTGTGGACCTGGCCTACCAGGGGCAGCCGGTACGCCCGGATCAGCGCTTTGTGGTGGCGACCAACAATTACCGCGCTGGCGGCGGCGGTGGCTTCCCTGGACTGACCGGCGAGAACGTGATTCTGCGTTCCCCCGACGAAACCCGTCAGGCGCTGATCAGCTACTTTGAGGCGCAGGGAACGGTGAATCCCACCGCAGACGGTAACTGGTCACTGGTGCCCGTGCCTGGAGCCCGTCTGCAGGTGTTCACCTCGCCAGCAGGCGCGCCGACAGCCCCGGCCCAGGCGAAGCGGGTTGGTGACGCCGAAGGTGGCTTTGCCGAGTATGTTCTGACCCTGGAATAATCCCGACTGGTGTGTGGCCCGGCCTGCCCCGTGCAGCCGGGCCGCTTGCGTCCTGACCGGGTGTGTCACAATAGGGCCGTGGACAGCATCACGATTTTTTTGCAGACCCTGACCCCACCTCATCAAGCGTTGGCCGCCACCATCTTTACCTGGTCCCTGACAGCGCTGGGGGCTTCCTTCGTACTGTTCGCACGCAACATCAGCCCCAGATTGCTGACCGTCGCGCAGGGCCTGGCCGCCGGAGTGATGCTGGCGGCCAGTTTCTGGTCGCTGCTCAGCCCCGCCATCGAAATGGCCGAGGGCCTGGGCATGCTTCCCTGGGTTCCGGCGGCAGGCGGTTTACTGCTGGGTGCAGCTTTCGTGGGGCTGCTGGACAAGGTGTTGCCGCACCTGCACCCTGGCTTTTCCCGCGAGCAGGCTGAGGGAGTCAAGGTGCCCTGGTCGCAGGGTGCGCTGCTGCTCGCAGCCATGACCATTCATAACCTGCCCGAAGGCATGGCCATCGGCGTGAGTTACGGGGGCGCGGCCCTGGACGTGGAGGGCAGCTCACTGGGCAGTGCGCTGGCGCTGAGCCTCGGGATCGGCTTCCAGAACGTTCCTGAAGGCCTGGCGGTCGCCTTGCCGCTGTACGCGGCGGGCCTCTCGCGCTGGCGGGCGTTCATGTTCGGTCAGGCCTCTGCGCTGGTCGAACCGGTCGGTGGCTATTTCGGAGCATTGTTCGTGGGCAGCGCCCTGCCGATCCTGCCTTACGCCCTGGCTTTCGCGGCGGGCGCGATGATCTTCGTGGTGATTGAGGAACTGATTCCTGAATCTCAGCGCTCTGGGTACACCGACCTGGCCACCCAAGCGGCCCTCGGTGGATTTGTGATGATGATGATCCTGGATGTGGCGCTGGGGTAAAGGGCAAGTCAGCCGGCTGTGGCACCCGGCAGCACCCACAGCAGCAGCACGCTCAGCGCGAATTCGAGCAGCCCGACTTGCCGGGGGGTGGTGCGTTTGCCGCGCAGGCGCTCCAGTTGCGGCATCAGCGCCGCGCGGAAGGCCGCCAAACCGAAGAAAACGGGCAGGTTCCAGCCCAGCGTGCCCTGCGTGGCGGTCCAGCTGGCCGCCGCCAGCACCAGCAGGTGAAAGCCCAGCGACCACGCCTGATAACGGGCACTGCCGCGTTCGCGGATCATGGTCTTGACATACAGCAGCGTGCCGCCAAAGTAGCCCCACAGGGCCAGCGTGGCCAGGATGACCGGATGCGTCAGGCCCAGCGTCAGGGTCTGCTCCAGTGACCCGGCGGCCACCACCGCGCTGACCAGGCAGGCTGCAGCCACCGCCGAGCCACGGGCCAGCAATGAAGCGTCGTCTCGTTGCGACGCCCGCCATAGCCCCACACCCAACAGCGGTGTGAAGACCAGGGCCCAGTTCAGCAACTCAGGGCGCAGCCACAGCGTCAGCCCACCGAAAACTGCGGCGGCCCCGGTATAGACCGCGAGTGGGCGGAGATACCGCGGCTTGCCGCCACTTTTGAGCCACAGGGTCAGTGCGTTGTAGGCGAAATAGCCCAGCAGCCAGGTGGGCAGCAGCGGCCAGATGTAGGCCGGGAGTGGGCCTTCTGCCAGCCGCAGCATGATTCCCACCAGGTACGGGAGCAGCAGCATGGCCCAGGCACCGTGGGCCGCCGGCACCCACTCCGCGCCGACTTTGCGCCGGGGGCGAGTCTGAACAGCTTGGGCGGCAGGCGCAGCAGAGGCAGGGGGAAACATATAATTCCTTTCTTTCTTGCTTTCTTTCAAGCAGGCCGGATACTTTTCGGAAGGCTCAGGCGTGCCTGAGGACGGTCTGGCAGCAAGCACGCCAGAGTGAGTCCAGCCAATCGGCGTTCCTGTTCGGCCAGGGCGGCGTCCATCTCGCGGTGCAGCGGACAGAGGGCGTGGGCGTGTTCCGGGCGGTCCAGTGGACACTTGAGGATCCGGCTCACCGGGTCCACGGCGTTCACCACATCCAGAAGGCGGATGTCCTGGGGACTGCGGCTCAGGCAGTAGCCCCCGTACTTGCCGCGCTGCGCCGTCACCACCTCAGCGCGGGTCAGTTGCTGCATGACCTTGGACAGATACTGGGCCGGCACCTGAGTGCGGGCGGCCAGTTCGGCTGCGCTCAGGCTGGAGCGCTTACTCGCCGCCATGTCCGCAGCGGCTTCGGCCAGGGCAGTGACGGCGCGCAGGGCGTACTCGGCGGTCTGAGAAAACATCTGGACTCCTGACGGGGGAGGGCGAAGAGAACGCAGCGAGGGGGCCAGCACGCCGTTGACCTGCAGGGGCAGAGCACCTACACTGATACAAACAGGATAATCTTATCCGATTTACTCAGCGGCTCATAGTCACTTGTCCCAGGAGTTCAGCCATGACCCAGCCCATCCCACTTGAAGGTGGTCAGTCCACCCTGTTTGACCGCATCGGTGCGCCGACCTTGCAGGCGCTGCTGTGGGATTTTTACGGGCGCGTTTGCCAGGGCCCGAATATCGGTCCGGTCTTCGAGGGACGGATCGGGCCATTTCCTGGTGCCGGCTGGCCGCTGCACCTGGCCCGCATTGAGGGCTTCTGGCGCTCTGTGACGCGCGGACCGGGAGCCTATCGCGGTCAGCCCGGACAGGCGCATCTGGGTCTGGGCATCCGCCCGGAACATTTTGACCGTTGGCTGGCCCTCTGGGAAGCCACCCTCCGCGACCATCTGCCGCCGCCCGAAGCGGACGCGCTGCTGGACACTGCCCGCCGAATGCGGCCCACGTTGGAACGCTTTGCCGTGAGGGGCGAGGCGCCAGCTGGGCCGCGCACCTGGGCAGGCAAGGAAGCTGCGCAGGAGAATTGACGGCGCAGTTTATCTTTGCTCCAGTGCGGTAGGGTATGATTCGGCCCTGTTCCGCCTCTAGGCAGACATGCCCTTCCTCCGCTCAATCAAGGAAAAGCTTATGATCTCAGCTTGTGTTCCGGACCGCCGTCACAGGCCCACGCAATGAGCGGCGGCCTGATCGCCTTGCTGGACGACGTGGCCGCCATCGCCAAGGCGGCGGCGGCGTCAATTGACGATGTTGGCGTGGCGGCGTCACGGGCCAGCGCCAAAGCTGTGGGGGTCGTGATTGACGACACCGCTGTAGCCCCGCGCTACGTCACCGGGTTTACCCCTGACCGCGAGCTGCCAGTCATCTGGAAGATTGCCAAGGGATCACTGCGCAACAAGCTCGCCTTTATTCTTCCGGCAGTGCTGCTGCTCAGCCAGTTCCTGCCGGCGGCCCTCTCGCCGCTGCTGCTGCTGGGCGGCCTGTACCTGTCATACGAAGGGGCCGAGAAGGTCTTCGCCGCGTTGCATGGTCAGGCGGACGACGCGCCGGAGGACGCCGAGCCGCTGTCGGCGCAGGCACAGGAAGACCAGATGGTGAGCAGTGCGGTGCGGACCGACTTTATCCTGTCGGCGGAAATCATGGTGATCGCGCTGGCCGAGGTGGCCTCACAGCCGCTGCTGAACCGCGCCCTTTCCCTCATCGTGGTGGCGTTGCTGATCACGGCGCTGGTGTACGGTGTGGTCGCCTTGATCGTCAAGCTGGACGACATCGGCTTGCGGCTGTCCCGGCGCCGCTTGGGGGTCACGCGGGCACTTGGCCGGGGGCTGGTCCGGGGCATGCCCGCTGTCATGTCTACGCTCTCCATCGTCGGCACGGCTGCGATGCTCTGGGTGGGTGGGCATATCTTGGTGACCCGGCTGGAAAGCTTCGGCATCACAGCGCCTGAACACTGGCTGCAGCGACTGACAGAGGCGACCACCCAAGCCGCGCCCTTTGCTTCAGGGGTCGCCGGCTGGCTCACTGAAACGGTGGTGTCTGCCCTGGTCGGCCTGCTGGTCGGTTTGGCCGTGGCCATCTTAATTCACCTGCTTCACCGGCACCGTTCTGCCGCAAGGACGTGACGAAGGGGCGCCGCTTGCCCCGGTCGAATCAGCTGCCCTGAGACTGCCCCTCGGTGACGTGTTCCAGCCACTCCACAGCCCGCCCATCCTGGGCTTTTTGAATGGCGATATGGATCATCGCCGTAGCTGGGCCGGCGCCGTGCCAGTGTCGCCGGCCAGGGGGAAATCAGACCATGTCTCCGGGCCGGATGTCCTCTACCGGCCGGCCCTCCCGCTGCACGCGGCCAACGCCTGATCTCATAATCAAGGTCTGTCCCAGCGGATGGGTGTGCTCAGGCGGGGCGTGCCCCGGGTTCAAAGGTCATGCTGCTTTGATGTCCCTGTGGCATTCAGGGTAGAGGAGGGGGGGACCACCTTCTGAGGGCAGGGTTTAGCCCCCTTAAGCTGGCTGCGTTCCAGTGCCATTCACGTCAAGTGCAGGCTGAAAGGTATGACCCGACCCGACCGCCGAATCTACCGCCAGACCGATGATGGAGGGGTGCAGCTGGCGTCCAGTGCTGACCGCTGGACCCTGCACGATGATCACGTCAATTTCTTGCCGCATGTGGACCCGTCGCGCTTGCTGCGCTTTGATGCCGAGTTGATGCCGTTTGTCGACGACCCGTCTCATCAGGCGCTGGTGATCATCGACATGCAAAACGACTTTCTCTCGCCCGGCGGCTGGACCGACGCTTCGGGTCTGGACTATCAAAAATGCCGTGAGGCCATTCCCGGAGTGCAGCGGGCACTGAGCATCGCCCGCGAGCGGGGCCTGTGGGTGATCTGGGTGTACTGGCACAACCGCGCCGATCTGCGGAACCTTGGTGCGCCTACGCTGTATTCCTTTAAGCACCGCCCAGATCAGGTCGGTATCGGTGAGGAACTGGAGCATGGCCCCGTCCTGACCGAAGGCAGCTGGGGCGCCCAGATGACCGACGAACTGCAGCCCCTGATGCAGGAAGATGACATTCACATCGAAAAAGTCCGCATGAACGGCTTTTTCGGTACGCATCTGGATCAGGTGCTGCGGACCCAGGGCATCGAAACGCTGCTGTTTGCCGGGGTCAACATCGACCAGTGCGTGACCAGCACCATGGAAGAGACCTATTTCTGCGATTACAACGTGGTGCTGCTAGAAGACGCAGCGGCCACGTCCAGCCCTGAATTCTGTCAGCAAGCGGTGGTGTTCAATGCCCGCAACTGCTGGGGCTTCACCATGACCACCCAGCAGTTGGCCAGTGCCCAGCCCTACTGCCCTGACAGCCAGTAAAGCCAGCTCTGCCCTAGTTTGGCGCTCGCGCTGGGTGGCCCGCTGGCCCAGGATCAGGAAACACCATGCCCATCAGCGCCAGCACAAAGGTCCAGATCTGGGCCTCTCCGCTAGCAGCACCCGCGCCCAGCACAGGGCAGGCCCGCTTGGGCAGGTCCAGTTTCAACGAAGATTCTCTTGAGGAAAAGTGCCCTGAGCCGGGTGGGTTCAGGGCACGAGGGGTGTTAGATGTAGTTCCCCGTCAGACTCCGCTCGCACGCTGTCAGTCCAGCCGGGGGTCCTCCGTACAGCACCTCGCCGCCCGCGCTCCCGCCTTCCGGCCCCAGGTCAATAATACAGTCGGCCTGACGGATCACGTCCAGGTGGTGCTCGATCAGAATCACGGTATTTCCGGCGTCCACCAGGCGGTCAATCAGGCCCATCAGCAAGCCGATGTCCGAGAGGTGCAGCCCGGTGGTGGGTTCGTCCATGACGTACACGCTGCCTTTCTTGTGCAGTTCGGTCGCCAGTTTCAGGCGCTGACCCTCGCCGCCCGAGACGGTGGACAGCGGCTGGCCCAGCTTCAGGTACCCCAGGCCCACGTCGTTCATGGCCTGCAAGACAGCTTTCACCTTCTTCTCGGTGAAAAACGTCAGGGCTTCCTCGGCGGTCATGTCCAGCACGTCACTGATGGATTTGCCGCGCAGCCGGTGTTCCAGCACTTCGGGCCTAAAGCGTCTGCCCTCGCAGATCTCGCACGGCTGGGCGACGCCCTCCATGAAGGCCAGGTCGGTGTACACGACGCCCAGGCCATTGCAGTTCGGGCAACTGCCCTCGGAATTGAAACTGAACAGCGATGCGCTCACGCCGTTTTCCTTCGCGAACGCCTTGCGGATGTCGTCCATGATCCCGGTGTACGTGGTGGGGGTACTGCGGCTGTTGGCGGTCACGCGCGACTGGTCAATGACAACTGCATCCGGGTGCTGCGCCAGAAACACATCGTTGATCAGGGTGCTTTTGCCGCTTCCCGCCACGCCTGTCACCACCGTCAGAACTCCGGTGGGAATGTCCACGGTGACGTTTTTCAGGTTGTGTAGGTTGGCATCTTTCACAGTCATCTGGCCTGTTGGCTTCCTGGGGTTGTCCTTCAGCGGCAGATGCTGTTTCAGGTGCGTTCCGGTCAACGTGTTCGCCTTTTTCAGTTCCTCGAACGTCCCCTCGAACACCACCTCGCCGCCGTGCGTTCCTGCTCCCGGGCCGATATCCACGATGTGATCCGCGATGGCGATCACGTCCGGGTCATGCTCGACCACCAGCACGGTGTTGCCCTTGTCCCGCAGTTTCCGGAGCAGGGTGTTCAGCCGCGCCACGTCCCGCGCATGCAGACCCACGCTCGGCTCGTCCAGGATGTACAGCATGTCCGTCAGGCTGTTGCCCAGGTGCCGGATCATCTTCAGGCGCTGCGACTCGCCGCCCGACAGCGTGGCCGTCTCGCGGCTCAGGCTCAGGTAACCCAGCCCAATGTCCACCAGGTGTGAGACGCGCTCGGTGAGTTTCGCCGCGACTTTCACCGCCACCGGGTCGCTGAAGCCCTGCAAGACGCTCAGCAGTTCGGTGGCCTCCAGGTCACTGAATTCCGCGATGTTCCGCCCGCCGATCTTCGACGCGAGGGCCGCCGCGTTCAACCGCTGCCCCTGGCACACCGGGCAGGTCTGCGAAGTGGTGAACTGCTCGAACACCCGGCGGTTGCGTTCCGACATGGCCGCCGCGTCCTTCTTCAGGTACGAGTCCTGAAAGCGCACCACGACGCCCTTGTACGTCAGGTTGAACTCCCCGAACGCCACCTTGATGTCCCGGCCGTACAGCAGGTCGTCCACTTCCTTCTCGGTAAAGTCCTGCACGGGCTTGTCGTTGTCGAACAGGCCGGACATGCTGTACGTCTTCCACACCCAGCCCCCGACCTTGAAATCCGGGTGGAGCAGCGCCCCGCCGTTCAGGGACTTGCTGCGATCCAGAAACCTGTCCAGGTCGAGTTGCGTGGTCCTGCCGATGCCCTCGCACTCAGGGCACATGCCCTGCGGCGTGTTGAACGAGTACGTGTACGCCGGCCCGGCGCTCGGCACGCCCACCCGCGAGAACAGCAGCCGCAGCACGGCGGCAATATCCGTGTACGTGCCCACGGTGCTGCGCGACCCGCCGCCCACCCGCTTCTGGTCGATGATGATCGGCGCGTTCAGTCCCTCCACGCTCTCCACGTCCGGCTGCCCGTAATGCGGCAGGAACCCCTGCACGAAGGCGGTGAACGTCTCGTTGAGCTGCCGCTGCGCCTCGGCGGCAATCGTGTCGAACACCAGCGACGACTTTCCGGAACCGGACACGCCCGTGAACACCGTGATCTGTTGCTTCGGGATGTTCAGCGAGACGTTCTTGAGGTTGTTCTCGCGTGCGCCGACAATTTCAATGAACTTGGTGGGGGTCATACGTTCTCCTTCGAATCAGAGGATGGGGAAGCCGGCCCTTATCCTCTCTGTGCAAGATGTGAGAACACCCCATGTCAGAGCTTAACCCAAGCTTTATGTTAGCGGGCCATGAGAAGATTGTTTCAGCGCCTTGAACAGTTTTGCCTTGTCGCCTTCGGGAGTCGGCAGCGCCCTGGCCCAATGTTTATGCGGCGGGCCTCTGGCTCAGTCCCGGTTGATGACATGGACGTCCACACCTTGGGTCTGTCGCAGCACAAACTTGATGATGTCGCCGCGCCAGAATCCTGGACTGTCAAGGGTTTGATAGAAGTTCAGTTCGAGCGTAAAAGGCTTCTTCGAAGGCCACTGGTGACTGATAGCCAAGGGCTGAATGACGACGTATACGGTTGTAGAACACTTCAATCCACTCGAACACCTCTGTTTTCGTCTGGGCGCGGGTTCCCCGCGCTTTTCTCAAGTCCAATTCCAGCTTCAAAGTGCTGAAAAAGCTTTCCTGTACAGCGTTATCCCAGCAGTCCCCTTTCCTACTCATACGCTGCACGGCTCCCAGCCGCTCTAATGCCTGACGGTAAGCCTCACTGGCATACTGGCTCCCTCTATCTGAGTGATGCAGCACGCCACCCACAGGCCCACGGCTCTCAAATGCCATATTCAGGGCGCTCATGACCAAGGTGGCCTCAAGGTGACTTTCCATAGCCCAGCCCACAATCCGTCTAGAGAACAAGTCCATCACGGTAGCCAGGTAGAGCCAGCCATCTGTGCAGGGGATATAGGTGATATCTGTCACCCATTTTTGGTTGGGCGCGGTCGCCGTAAAATCCCTGTCCAACAAGTTTTCTGCCACAGGGTGAGCGTGGTTTGAGTTCGTGGTTTTGCGAGTCGGTTTCTTATAGCGAACCTCAAGGTTCGCTTCGCGCATCAGCCGTCCAATACGGTGCCGACTGACTTGAAATCCTTCTCCTGCCAAATCTTCTTTCAGGCGAATCGTGCCGTAGGTTCGGTGGCTTCGCTCGTGAAAATACTTGATTTTCTCGGTCAGTACCTCATCCTCTAGGCTACGTCTACTCTGTGGTCTCGTCCGCCAGGCGTAATAGCCGCTGACACTGACCTCCAACACACGGCACATCAGGGCAATAGGAAACTCTCCTTGGTGGTCATGGATGAATTGGAAGGTTAAATCTGCCTGGCGAAGTACCCCAGCGCCTTTTTTAGGATATCCCGCTCCTGACGGGCAATTTCGAGTTCTTTGCGGAGTTCACGTAGTTCGGCTTCTTGGGCACTGAGCGCGGCTTTGCCGCGCCCAGTGAAGACTGGACGACCTACCTGTTCGTGCTGTTCTTGCTGCTTTTTCCAGCGAACCAGATAGTGGGCAGGTACACCGAGGTTCCGGGCGATTTCAGCGCAGCTTTTTCCGCTGGTGCGAACGAGTTGAACGGCTTCCTGTTTGAACTGGGCGGAATACACTTGCTTGGGGGTAGGCATGATGCCCTTCATTGTGAAGTCTCTTGAACCTGACTTCCACCAAAGCCTAGCAAGTCCACTTCTGACCTGGACTGTGAAAGAGGTGCAGCGAAGCCTCCAGGCTTCGCCGTTGGTACGGCGTCTCTGGAATAGTCAGAATCCGCTGTGAGAGAATGCGGGCGCGCTCCCCTGAAACCTGTTTGTACACACTTCCAACGCCGTTTAGGGCCTGACCGCCCCCTGGTGAAGTGCGTCTCAGACACATAAAAATAGAGACGACATGGCTAAATATCGTCTCCACCATAGTCTAGGACGTCGGCACGTCATTCGCCACCTCTATTTCTGGGCTAAGAAGCATTTCAGCGACCAGAAAATCTGCCCGCACCAGAAGGTCACAGATGCCATGCTGGTTGCTCTGCTGCTCTCCCGTCTCGTCTTCAAGCATCCATTTCCTTCCATCTGGTGGAACATCCTCAAGGAAGACCGTCCCGGTCTTCCTTCCTACACTCAGGCCTACACCAGGGGCATCAAACTGTTGCCACTCCTAGAGCATGTTGCAAGCCCAGCTCAGCCCTGCACTGAAGTCGTAGTTGATTCAATGCCCCTCCCCATTTGCCGTCCCAAACGCACGCACCTTTGTCAGTTCCCAGGCGCGAAATGGGGATTTGGAACTCAGGGCGAGTTCTTCGGATATAAGCTGCACGCCTGGGTCACACCAGGTGGACAAATCGTTCAGTACGTCATCCGACCTGCCAACCTCCATGACGTTACGGTCAGCTATGAGCTGAATCTCAGATGGCCAGAGTTTGAAGGCCCAACCATCATTGGCGATAAGGGGTATTGCTGTCTGGGCTACGTGTATCCGCCCAAGAAGAACACCAGATATGACACGGGATGGCGAGATTCTCGCCATCCCAAAATCCGCAAACGTATTGAAACAGTCTTCTCTGCGCTTGTGGAAGCTCAAATCCGCTCTGCCCAAACCAAAACCCTGGGTTCACTTAAGCTCCGCGTCGTCTTAGCCGTACTCGCCCACAATCTTGCTAGGCTCTAAACGGCGTTTCCAGATGTTCAGCTCTGGGACCGCTTTTTGTCTACGTATTCAGGTGCAAGTTCTGAGTTTGTCCTGTAGGCCGTCAGGCCCGGATACGCACACCTACAACGGCGGCAAGTTCAAGGCGCGGGCCACCTCACCCCAGGAAACCAGCTTGAAGTTGGTCACGTCCTCCTGTCCCCCTGCATCGCCGTCTTGTACCACCAAGAGGCCTTCTGCAAAGCGGCCCCCCAGATTGGTGGTGACTACATCTGCTCCGTCACTGTCAGTGACCAGATCGTCTCCCAAACTGATCTGAAAGGAGCCATAATAACGCTCCCCCAAGCGGTCATACACAGAGTAGCGGTTGCTGCCCTGACTGCTGACCAGCAGAAAGCCGGATGTCCCCTTACCCCGTACGATGGTCAGGCCCTCAACATCCGCCGTCAGACGTTCACCGGCAGGTGCCACGCGGTCCAGCAGGGTGGCCTGAAGGGTGCCCAGCTTAAGACGCCAGATCCCCACCTGCTCCTGTCCCAGGACAGCGTAGCCACTGGTCGTGTCAACCACCATGCCTTCGAACTGCGGGTCTTCTACTTCCAGCCCCTCGGACTGTGCCGGGAACGCATACTGAGCCACTGGCCGTAGGCTGACGCCCTGGCCATCATCAAACAGCTCAAATTCCCCAACAGTTGGGTAGCCATTGCGGGTCACCAACACGCGGTCCTGGCCTGCCGCAGTGCGGTACGCCGCTAGGCCGTAGGCTTTTCGCTTGCCATCGCTCTGTTCACCTATAGGCGTAAAGAGCATGGAGCTTGCCGGACTGGTGACCTCGCGGAACTGACGGATCTGGGGATCAATCACGAATGCGGCCACGCGGTCCGAAAGCCGCTCACTGGCCACCGCCAAGTCCACCGTCTGACCACCCAGATTGAATCCACGCACCAGATCTACATTGTTGTAACGGACCTTGCCGGGGTTGTCGTCCTGCAGGGTTTCGCCAGTCAGGGTGAAACTGGTCAGACCGCCCTCCTTGCGGGTGGCAATCACAAAACTGCGCGAAGGGTCCATCTCATCCACCCAGATGGCTGGATCGTCCGAATCGGCAGGAGCAGCCACGCTTGGGGTCTGACTGACCGCCTGGATCACCGGTACCTCAGGCTGAGCCTGGGTCGGCCTGCAGGCGCCCAGAAGCAAGCAGAGCGCCGGAAGAGCGGTGTATTTCAGCATGGAACTTAACCTGCGCTGCGGAGGTCAACCCCCGGTCAGCTCCAGCTTGGTGAGGGGTGGTGAGCTACCCAAAAGATAATTTGCATTTCTCCTGCTCAGGCCTCCGCTGACCTCACAAGGAGCTGCTTAGCAGTACCTCTATCATTCACCACACTGACAAGACCTTCAGTCACTCCCGCAGCTGCTTCCCAAGCCCCTCCAGGAACTCCTGAAAACGGGCCTCAGCCATTGCTGTGGACGCCTGCTCACGGACCTCGACAGGAACCAGCTCACCCGCCGAACATTTCTTCTCAAAAAGCACCAGAGCGTCTTTGCCAAGCGGCTTGAGCATCAGTTTAAAGGTGGATTTCAGCCGTGAGAACTGATCGGCAGGGGAGAGCCGTGCCAGTTCTTCGCGTTCACGCCGGGCTTCTTGCTCGGCCTGGGCCTCGGCGATCTGAATGGCCTGAATGGCGCGGATGGCCCGTGTGTCAGCGTCCGGGACACCTGGGGGCAAATCCGTGGCTGGATATTTGTCCTGATGCCGCAGAAAATCCATAACCAGGCCTGCTGGATTTTTGACCTTGCCAGCCTGTTGCCGCTCGCGGACAAAGGCCACCGCCTGCTCGATGCGGTCCGGATACTGCCCAGCCAGCTCGGCGGCGCGGCTGCGGGTAAAGCCCGTGCCCAGCAGCAGCTCTATCAGCGCCGGGTCCGGCGCATTGTCCACTGCAAAGTGATACTTGAAAGTCTGCTTTTGCCCACGCCCCTCAATCTCGACATCTTCGAGGTAATGAATGGCCTTGAGTTCATCGTGGGCCGGGGTCAGCGCCCGGCGGATGATTTCAGGACGGTCTGATTGGATGCCGCAGGCATGCCGCCAGTCCGGCAGATTGACCTCCAGCTCCATTCGCCGTTCACCATCCTCGCCGATGCGGTGGGCTTCCAGCAGGCGGTACAGCGCCCTGGCCGGGGGCTGCTCCAGCTGAATCAGCAACTCACCGTCCAGGACCTGCACCTGCCGGGCCCGCAAGCTGTTGGCCAGTTGCTCGCCCAGCCGGATGCTGAGGGTGGAATTCGGCTCCAGGCCCGGCAAGTCCTCAGGCGCGCCGTCCACTTCATGGAACTTGATCCGCTCGATGTAGCGCAGGGTGTCAGAACTCCACATCTGGCGCTGCTTGGCACCGTCATACCAGCCCTCACCAACCACAAAGCCGGTTCCCCATAGCCGCTTGAGGCTGTCCTTAAGCCGCTGATAAGTGCGGCCATTGTCGGCCAGACCAGAGACGCTCCGCAGCTCGTAAGCGGTGGTGTGCAGCCAGTTATGAGTTGGGCAGCCTGAGCGGAAAAACAGGGTCTGGATGGCCAGGATAATGTCGGTATCCACCCCATGGGGGCGGCCATAAGGCGCAGCACACTCCACTCGGTAAGGACGGCCTTCAATGCTGAATTCAGCCTGCCAGTTGCTGGCTTGCTCGTCAATCCGCGACTGGATGCTGATGATACCCAGTCGGGCGACGTTCCGTTCGTCGCGCCGTTCCTTCTGGATGGATTCGTTCCCTGTCATTGCTGTTCCTTGAATGTGTCTCTGCCTTGATGTTGTTTGTTTTAAAAGAATAACTAATAAAAAACATCATCAAGGCGGAGGTGCGAATGCGTCCTGAACGGAATATCTCCACTCAAACCACACAAAGGTGTCGGGGATTTGGCCCCCAACCATACAAAGTTGTCGGTAGTTTTGGCCTCAAACCACACAAAGTTGTCGGTAGTTGGCCCCTTCAAGACTTATATGAGACGAATGCTGTGTGGGACGCGTTCATCCTCAAACCACACAAAGTTGTCGGTAATTTCCCTGTAGAAACCACACAAAGTTGTCGGTACTGAGCTGCTCTCAAATACCGATCACTTTGTGTGATACACAAAGAGCTGTGGAAAACTCCATTTCTGCCGTTCTGCTGGACAGATTTTCTGCCTGTTCAGGGAGCTGGGTTCCCAAAACCACACAAAGTTGTCGGTAGTGGTTTCCGGACCAGAAGCGGTGCAATGAACCCTTTCCTTCAGGAGCAAAGTGGCTAGCCCCGCCTTCCATACAGATTCCAATGACAATTCGCGCTAAGCTGCACATACTCAGCCCCAAGGGGAAGTCCGGTGAGATTCCGGCACTGTCGCGCAGCGGTAATTGACCCAGGTCATTAGTCCGAATGCCTCGCTGAGTGAGCAGCACTGATATGTCTGCACCCTTCGCGCAAAAGGGGCCTGAGCTGGAATGATGTGATGTCTTCTCGCTGGCCCAACCAGGGCCGGTTTCTTTGTGCGCCGCGCTACTGGCTTTCACCGTTCAGCACACCACCGAGGACCTCCATCATGCTCAGAGCCCACCTACCATTTGCCGCCGCCTTGACCGTGACCCTGCTGGGCAGTGCCGGGGCCACCAGCTACCCGCTTACCGTGACCGACGACCTGGGCCGCCGCGTCACGCTGAAAAAGGAGCCCAAGCGCATCATTGCCATGTTGCCTTCTCATACCGAAACCCTGTTTGCTATCGGAGCCGGAGGCAAGCTGGTTGGCATTGACGAGTATTCCAACTACCCCAAAGAAACCGCCGGGATCACCAAGGTGGGCAGTGGCTACCAACCGGACATCGAAAAAATCGTGGCCCTCAAGCCCGATCTGGTGCTGGCCGACGAATCCGCCTCCTCACGCCTGACGGCCCGCCTGGAGGCGGCTGGCCTCACGGTTTATGGCGGGACTGCTCAGACCTACAACGAGGTATTCGAGAAGATCGTGGTGCTGGGCCGCCTGACCAACCGTGAGGCGGGCGCCACCAATCTGGTGGTCAAGATGCGCCGCGAGCTAAAAGACCTGGAACGCACGGTGGTGAACCGGCCCAAGGTGAGCACCTATTACGAGATTGACCCCAGCCCATACTCGGTGGGGCCGAACTCGTTTATCGGGGCGCTGATCAGCCGGGCCGGGGGACGGACCATCGTGCCGGCCTCCCTGGGCGACTTTCCCAAGCTAGACCCGGAACTGATTGTGCGCGCCAACCCGCAGGTCATGATTGGCCCGGCGCTGAACGACGCCCGCCGCCGTCCCGGATGGAGCAACTTGCAGGCCGTGCGTTCCGGGCGGGTACATGTCCTTACGTCCGAGGAACGTGACGCCCTCTCGCGCCCTGGCCCCCGTCTGCCACAGGCGTTGCGGACGCTGATCCGGATCATTCACCCGCAGGCCCTGCGCTGATGACTGATCTGCCAGCGGCCCCAGATCCCCAGACCCAGGCGCGCCGCGAACGGGCCATGGCCGAGCTGACCGAGGCGCGCGACAATTACAGCCGCCCGGAAGGGTACAGCAAGGGCCGCCGGGGCCTCCTCATCGTGAATACCGGGAACGGCAAAGGCAAGACCACGGCCGCCCTGGGCCTGATGATGCGGGCGCACGGGCGCGGCCTGCGGGTGCGGATGTTTCAGTTTCTCAAGCACGACACGGCCAAATTTGGCGAACACCGCACCCTAGACGCGCTGGGGATTCCCTGCGAGGGCCTGGGCGACGGCTGGACCTGGCGCTCCAAGGACCTGGAAAATAGCGCTGCCCTGGCCGCCGAAGGCTGGCGGCTGGCCCGCGCGGCCATTGAGGGCGGGGAATACGACCTGATCGTGCTGGACGAGTTTACCTATCCGCTCAAGTTCGGCTGGGTGGCCTGGCCAGAGGTCGAAGCGGTGCTGCGCGCGCGGCATCCGGACCTGCATATGATCATCACGGGCCGGGACGCCCTCCCTGAGCTGGTGGCCTTGGCCGACACGGTAAGCGAGATTCAGCCGGTCAAGCACGCGTATGAGGCAGGCATCGGCGGGCAAAAGGGCATCGAATATTGAGCGCTGAGCTGGGACCGGGGGAGCAGCGGCACGGCTTTGTGCTGGCGGCCGCGTCGTCGGACAGCGGCAAAACCACCGTCGCGGCGCTGCTGTGTCTGGCGCTGCGGGCGCGGGGACTGAGCGTGCAGCCGTTCAAGCTGGGGCCGGACTACCTGGACCCAACCCACCTGAGCCGTGCGGCGGGGCGGCCGGCGCGCAACCTGGACAGTTTCTTGCTGTCCCGGGAGCGCACCGTAGAGCTGTTTGCGCGGGCGGCCGGGAGCGCCCAGGTCAGCGTGGTAGAAGGTGTGATGGGCCTGTACGATGGCCGCGATCCTACGTCCGACGAGCATTCCAGCGCCGATCTGGCGCGGCTGCTGGGGTTGCCGGTGGTGCTGGTGCTGGACGCCGGCGGCATGGCCCGTACGGCGGCGGCGGTGGCGGCGGGCCTGCGCGACTTCGGGGCCGGGATAAACGTGGCGGGCGTGATTCTGAACCGGGTCGGCGGAGCCGGGCATGCAGCCCTGTGTGCCCAGGCGCTGGCCGAAGTGGGGCTGCCCACGCTGGGCTTTGTGGCGCGCCAGGAGAGCCTGACCTTGCCCGGACGTCACCTGGGCCTGATCGCCGCCGAGCAGGCCGGGTGGGACGAGGCGGCGGCGCTGCAAGCCACACAGGGCCTGGACTTGGACGCGCTGCTGGCCTGCACGGCCATGGCCGCACCGAGCGGGGAGTCGCTGCACTTTCCGACCCCGGTAGCCCGGATCGGCTACGCGCTGGACGAAGCCTTTTCGTTCTACTATCCCGACGCACTGGATGAACTGCGGCTGCAGGGGGCCGAACTGATTCCTTTTAGCCCCCTGCGTGATGCCGGGCTGCCGGACGGTCTGGGCGGCGTAATCTTCGGCGGGGGCTACCCGGAAGCGCACGCGGCGCAGTTGGCGGCCAACGCTTCCATGCGGTCTGCGGTCCGCGACTTTGCCGCGTCGGGCCGCCCGGTGGTGGCCGAGTGCGGCGGGCTGATGTACCTGGGCCGCAGCCTGCTGGATCTGGCGGGCGAGCGCCATGAGATGTGCGGCGCTGTGCCGGTGGACACGCAGATGCAGCCGCGCCTGAGCCTGGGCTACCGCGAGGCCGAGGCCCTGACCGATTCGCCGCTGGTCCCGGCGGGTACCCAGGTGCGCGGGCACGAGTTCCACTACTCGCAGCCGCTTACGCCGTCACCCTGCCCGGCCTACCGCTGGACCCTGCCTGGCGGCACCGAAGTAACCGAAGGCTACGCCAGCGGTCAGGTGCTCGCCAGCTACCTGCACCTGCACTACGGCGCTGCACCGGAAGTGGCCCGCCGCTTGGTCCAAGCTTGCCGCTAGGAGGCAGACGGCGGGTCATGCTCCTGGCGTTGGCACTGGACGCTCTGGGCGAACCGCCTGCCCCGCTTCATCCGGTGGTGTGGATGGGCCATTACCTGAAGTGGACGCGCAAAAGGTGGCGTGGGGAAACGTTCCGACATCAACTCGCGGAAGGCGCGGCGGGCTGGGCGCTGGGCGCGGGACTCGCGGCGGGTGCGGGTTTGGTGGCCTCGCGTGCGCCGTGGGCCGTGCAGGGTGCCCTGCTCAAGCCCCTGCTGGCCCGCCGCGCCCTGTTCGCGGCGGTGGCAGAAGTGGGCGCGGCCCTAGAACAAGGCGACCTGCCGCAGGCACGGCGGCTCCTGAGTTGGCACCTGGTCAGCCGGGATACGTCCGAACTGAGCGCGGCGGAAGTCGCGGGCGCGGCCATCGAAAGCCTCGCGGAAAACCTGTCCGACAGCGTCATCGCGCCGCTGCTGGCGTACCGCGTGGGTGGCCTGCCCCTCGCTGCCGCCTACCGCCTGTCGAACACCGCCGACGCCATGTGGGGCTACCACACGCCCGAACTGGAGTACGCCGGAAAAACCGCCGCCCGCGTGGATGATCTGCTGAACCTCGCCCCGGCCCGCCTGACCGCCCTGTGTGCCCTCCTCGCTGCGGGCGGACGTGGCTGGCGGGTGTGGGCGCAGGACCGCCGCAAGACCACCAGCCCGAACGCCGGTCATCCCATGAGCGTGTTCGCAGGCGCACTGGACATCAAGCTTGATAAGCGCGGTGTATACGTCCTGAACGCGGGCGGGCGGGAACCCTCGCCCGCGGACCTCACGCGGGCCGTGAGGCTGGCAAATGGGACCTTTCTCATCGGCGTTCTGGGGCTGCTGGTCAAGGCGTGACCGACCTCCCGCCGCTGCTGCCCCGCGCCCCCCACGGTGGTCCGACCTCCGCGCCGTTTGGGGGTATGGATTTCAGCGTGAACAGCAACCCCTTCGGCCCCAACCCCTCCCTCTTGCAGGCCGTACAGGGTGCCGATCACGCCCACTACCCCGACCCCGCGTACTCCGCCACCCGCGCGACACTGGCCGCCTGGCATGGCGTCACCCCCGACGAACTAGCCATCAGCGTCGGCGCGTCCGACTTACTGCACCGCACCGCCCGCGCCTTTCTCCCCGCCGGCGCCACGTTGCTGAGCTTGCACGCCCCGTTCGGCGAATTGGCCCGCGCCGCCGCTCTGCAACGCGCCGAAATTCGGGTCGTGAACGATGTGCCAGACATTCTCCCAAATGGTACGCGGCTCGTATACGTGGGCCACCCGCACAACCCCACCGGACACGCCCTTGCCACCGACGACCTGCTTAACCTCGCGGAACAATGTGAACAGGCGGGCGCACTCCTCATTCTGGACGAAGCTTACGCGCCCTTTCTGCCCGAACTGGAAAGCCCCCGACATCCCAAGCTTCTCCGCCTGCTCTCGCCCGGAAAAGCACACGGCATGGTCGGCGCACGGCCCGCCTATGCCATCGCCGCGCCCGCCGTCATTCAGTCCCTTGAGAACCTGGCCCCTGCGTGGCACGTTCCCGCCGCCACGGAAGCCCTGCTGGCCGCGCTGCCCGGCGCTCAGGACTTTCTGCGCGAAACGTTGCCCGTCATCCGGCAGAGCGCGCTGGAACTCGCGGCCGGCCTACGTGAATTTGGCGAAGTGCAGCACCACGGCACGCCGTACCTGACCCTGAACATCGGTGATGCCGCGTCAGTTACGCACAATCTCTTAAAGCACCGCATTAAAGTCCGCGATTGCACCAGTTACGGTTTGCCCACGCACATCCGCGTCAGCACCCGCACCGGGCCGGAGAACGGGGCGCTGATTCACGCGCTCCGGGGGGTGCTGTAGAAAGTCCCGCCCGCATTACAGGGACGCAGCGGCGGGAGACGTGGGAACGCTTACTCCTGCTGCGCTTGCTGGGCCATCTGCTGATACATGACGCGCATGGCCGGGTTGGTAGGCTGCGAGACAAAGTGACCGCCGTCTACCTCGATGTTCTGCCCGGTGATGTGCCGCGCCTCATCCGACGCGAGAAACAGGATGGTGTACCCGATGTCGTCGGGGCGGCCTACGTCCGGTACGGCATTGTACCCTGACCACATGTCCTTGAAGGCTTGCGGCAGGTGTTGTTCGGCGGCGGGCGTGAGTACCAGCCCCGGTGAGACAGAGTTGCAGCGCACGCCCTGTTTACCGTACTGCGCGGCCATGCTGCGGGTCATGGCGACCACGGCGGCCTTCCCGGCGGTGTACCCGATGCGGACCAGGTCCCCGCCCCGGTGCGCCATGCTCGCAGTGTTCACGATGCTGCCGCCCCCAGCGGCCAACAGGTGCGGCAGCGCGGCCTGACAGCCGTATAAGGTGGCGGTGGCGTTCAGCAAAAGCGCAAAATCCCACGCTTCGTCGGTGATGTGCAGGGTGTCCAGATCGGTGTCGGGGCGGTTCCCGCCGACGTTGTTGACCATGATGTTCAGCCCGCCGAAGGTTTCAGCCGTGAAATCCACGGCCGCCTGCACCGAAGCGCGTTCGGTGGCATTCAGGGTGGTGGCCTGCGCCTGCCCGCCCGCTTCACGGATACGGGCGGCGGCCTGCTGCGCCGCCGCCTCGTTCAGGTCCGCCAGCACGACTTTCGCGCCCTCCTGGGCCATTAGCGTGGCGGCAGACAGACCAATCCCCGACGCCGCACCTGTTACCAACGCCACTTTTCCTTCCACTCGTCCCATAGGTCGCCTCCTGTATTCCTGCCCTGCGTCAAGTGCTTTGCCCTGACGTCGGCAGACAGTCTAGAGGCCATCCGGGAGAATGGAAGAGGGCCTGAGTGCGTCCGTGTCTACTCGCCCGGCTCGCATACAACCTACGGAGATGCGGCCATCTCCGTGATTTTCCGAGGCAGCCTCTAGAGCGTGCCCGCGTGCCCGTCCGCTGCTCTAGCGCGACCCGCCTGCTTTGCCCCGGCAAATCCGCTAGAACTGGGGGTGTGCTGCTTTTGAGGTTCCACCTGTGACTGCCCGCGCCCTGATGGTGCAGGGTTGTACCAGCAATGCTGGGAAATCGTACCTGGCGTCCGCGCTCTGCCGCATCCTGGCCGATGAGGGGCTGAGGGTCGCGCCGTTCAAAGCGCAGAACATGAGCAACAACGCCGGGGTGACACCCGCCGGCCTGGAGATGGGCCGCGCCCAATTGGTGCAGGCCCGCGCCGCAAGGGTCGTGCCGGACGTGCGTATGAACCCGGTGCTGCTGAAACCCGAAGCGGACACCCGCAGTCAGGTGGTGCTGATGGGGCAGGCCAGCGCCGAACTGACCAACCTGCCCTGGCGCGAACGTAAACCGAAACTGTGGCCGCACGTGCAGGACGCCCTGCACAGCCTGATGGACCAGTTCGACGTGGTGGTCATCGAGGGCGCCGGCAGTCCCGCCGAAGTGAACCTGCGCCAGAGCGACATCGTGAACATGCGCATAGCGCGAGAAGTGAACGCCGCCGTCTTGCTCGCCGCCGACATTGACCGGGGCGGCGCTTTCGCCCACCTGCTCGGTACCTGGCACTGCCTCGTCCCAGAGGAAAAAGCACTGCTGAAAGGTTTTATCCTCAACCGCTTCCGGGGAGACGCCCGCTTGCTGGCGCCCGCCCCGCAGTGGCTGGAAGAACAAACCGGAATTCCCACCGTGGGCGTCGTCCCGTGGCTGGATATTCCGTTACCTGAGGAGGATGGTGTGGCGGTGGAGAGGGCAGAGGGCAGAGAGCAGAGGGCAGAGGGATTTGTGGCTGTCGCCAGATTGCCGCGCATCTCGAACCTGGACGAGTTCGCGCCGCTGGGCGACTTGGTACGCTGGGTGGCGCGTCCAGAGGAGCTGGCTGGAGCGCGGGCGGTCATCTTGCCCGGCAGCAAAAGTACGGCGGCGGACTTGGCGTGGTTGCGTTCCAGTGGCCTCGCGGCGGGGATTTCGCGGCTGGCGGCGCAGGGTGTTCCAGTGTTGGGCGTGTGCGGCGGGCTGCAGATGCTGGGCACGCGCATCACCGACCCGCACGGGGTAGAGAGTGAGGAAGAGGTCACGGGCCTGGGCCTGCTAGACATCCAAACCCAGTTCGATCCGATCAAAACCACCCGCCAGACTCGCGCCACCGACGCAGAAACGGGTTTGGTGCTGGACGGGTACGAGATTCACCACGGGCAGACCGTCACGGGCGCGGGCGTGCAGGAACTCGCGCCGGGGCTGCTGTGGCGGCAGGGGAACGTGCGCGGAACATACCTGCACGGCATCCTGGAGAATGCCGCGTACCTGGAACGCTTCCTGACCTGGGCAGGGCTGCCCGCTCCAGCCCACCTCGACTCGCTGGACGCCCGCCTGGACGCCATCGCCGCCCAAGTGAGGGCCAGCCTGGACTGGGAGTACGTGCGGGGGTTGGTCTGATGGGTCACTTGACGTTCGTGACGGGTGGCGCTCGCAGCGGCAAAAGCAGCTTTGCCGAGCGGCTGGCGGCTGGGTCCGGCGCAGCGGTCACCTACCTGGCGACGGCCCAGGCCTTCGACGACGAGATGACCGAGCGCATCCGCCGTCACCGGGCCGACCGCCCCGCTGCTTGGCCCACGCTGGAAGAGCCAATCCAGGTTCCCCAGGCGCTGCGGGATGCGCCAGCAGGCACGGTGCTGCTGGACTGTCTCAGCCTCTGGGTCAGCAACCTGATGCTGGCGGGCTGGAGCGATGAAGCAGTGTTGGCGGGGGCGGACGAGCTGCTGGCGGAGGCCCGCGGGCGCGGGGGGCCGTGCATTTTCGTGACCAACGAGGTGGGGTTCGGCATAGTTCCTGATAACGCTCTGGCGCGGCGCTATCGTGACCTTCTGGGGTGGGTGAATGCCCGCTGCGCCGCCCAAAGCGACCAGGCCTACTTGTTGGTCAGTGGGTTGCCGCTGACGCTCAGAGGCTCCGGCGCGCCCCCCAAGGAGGACTGTTGATGCATCCCGACATTCAGGCCCTGATTGACCAGATCGGCCCGCCCGACCACGCTGCTGTCGCCCGAGCGGGGGCGCGGCAGGTCCAGCTCACCAAGCCTGCCGGGTCACTGGGCGACCTGGAACCGCTGAGTATTCGCCTGGCCGGAGTGCTGGGCAGCGAGCGGCCCGAACTGCGCGGGGCCGCCGTGCTGGTCGCCGCCGCCGATCATGGCGTGGCCGCCGAGGGCGTCAGCGCCTACCCCGCCGAAGTGACGCAGGCGATGGTCCTGAACCTGCTGGCCGACACGCCCGCGGGCCGGGGCGGGGCGGCGGTCAACGCCCTGGCCCGCTCCGCCGGGGTCGAGGTGTACCTCATGGACGCCGGGGTGGCCACCGAGTTGCCGCCGCATCCGGCCCTCTACCGCGCCGCCGTACGCCGGGGCAGCCGCAACCTGCGCCATGAGGCCGCCATGACTCCCGCCGAGCGCGACGCCCTGATTCTGGCCGGGGCAGCGCTGGCCCGCGGGGCGATAGAGGCCGGGGCCGACCTGATCGTGCCGGGAGAACTGGGCATCGGCAACACCACCTCGGCGGCGGCGCTCACGGCGCGGCTGCTGAACCTCAGCCCGCAGGCGGTCACCGGGCGGGGCACCGGGGTGGATGACGGCCGGTTGGCCCACAAGGTCGCGGTGGTCGGGGACGCCCTGGCCCGCACGCCCGTCACTGCGCCGCTGGACGCGCTGGCCGAACTGGGCGGTTTTGAAATCGCCGCCATGCTCGGCATGATGCTTCAGGCGGCGGCACTGCGGCGGGTGGTCGTGCTTGACGGCTTTGTAGAAGGCAGCGCGGCCCTGGTCGGGGCGGGCCTCAGTCCCCATTTGCCGGACTACCTCTTTGCCGCCGGAGAATGCGCCGAGGTGGGCCACGCCGCGCAGCTGCAGGCGCTGGGGCTACGGCCTCTTTTCCGGCTGGGCCTGCGCCTGGGCGAAGGCACGGGGGGGGTGCTGGCCGTGCCGCTGCTGCGGGCCGCCGCCGCCAGCCTGCGCGAAATGCAGACCTTCAGCGAGGCAGGCGTGCCTTCTTGACGCCTGTTTGGGCGTGGGCGCAGGCTCAGGCGCGGGCGGCTCACCTCGCGCTGGCTTTCCTGACCGCCGTGCCGCTGCCGCACATCCAACCGCAGCCGGGTGACTGGGCGCGGGCCAGTGCCTTTTATCCGCTGGCCGGGTATCTGGTGGGGGGGCTGGCGGCGCTGTCCCTGTCCCTGACTACTCCGCTGCCCGCTGGGGTCGGCGCGGCCCTCACGCTGGGGGTCTGGCTGGCCGCCACCGGCTGGCTGCACTTCGACGGTCTGGTGGACAGCGCCGACGCTCTGCTGGCCGCCAAATCGCCCCGGCAGCGCCTGGACATTCTGGGAGACGTGCATGTGGGGGCCTTTGGGCTGGGGGCAGGTGTGCTGTACCTGCTGACCTTTTGGAGTGCGCTAGAGGCGGGCGCGCCACTCTACGCCCCGGTGGCTGCTGCTGTGCTGGCGCGGCTGCTGGTGCTGGTGCCGATGAACCTCTATCCCGCCGCCCGCCAGGAGTCGCTGGGCGCCCGTTCCCGCGAGGGGCGGCCCTGGCCCGCGCTGCTACTGGCGGCCCCGGTGCTGCTGTGGCCTGGTGTCCCGCTGGCAGCAGGGCTAGCCCTGGCGGTCACGCTGCTCGCTGCGGCGTGGGCCGCCCGTCGCCTGGGCGGTGGCCTCAGCGGCGACGTCTACGGCCTGCTGATCTGTCTGGCCGAGCTGACAGCGTTGCTGGCACTGCTGAGCTAAAAAGCCGCTCAGGTCAGGGCAGTCGCCGCTCAGGCCACGTGCTGCCCGAGCCGTTTTTCCGTGCGGTTCCATAGGACGTAATGGAGGCGGCCACCCTCACTCCCCTTACTTGGCAAGGCACCTGGCCACTTTTCGCTCAGGTGCCCCTGGCGACTGCCCGCATGTCACGGCCCCAGGCCAATAAGGCCGTGTGACAGGCGAGGCCTCAGCCTGGTTTGAAAACGACATGCCGTGTCGCGCTGCTCACCGACCCTTCTGGTCACCGGAATTCCCGGTGAAGGAGGTGAGACATGCGTTACCGCCCTTTATGGTTGATCCTGGCGGCCCTGGCCCTGTGCCCGGTCACCCAGGCAGCGGCCCTGGCCCCCCTGCAGATTGGAGTCCCAAGTCCCCCCGGATTGGGTTGACCTTCCCTTGCTCCCCCGTCTCATTCCCCGGTGGTCACGTGCCCGGGGGATGTTTTATGCTGCATGGCACATGTCTCTCGCCGCCGAACAGCAGGCCCTAACTCAACTGCGCCACCTGATCGCTGGGGAATACTGGGAGCCTGCCCTCAAGGCTGCCGGGGTGATGGCCCGCCGCATTTCTTCGCAGGAGCGTGCCCGTGAACTGTGGAACCTCTTCCGGCAGATTCCGCCGCAGGTGCGGGACGGTCCGGCTGGACGGTTGGCCGCCGCCTGGGTGGCGTTCCGGGCCGGTGAGGAGGCCGAGCTGCAACGGGTGCTCAGCCAAACACCGGACGCCCCGGAGTTGCGTGGCTTCAGGGTGGCGCTGGTGGTGAGGCAGGGCCGTTATGCAGAGGCCGAGCAGCTGCTGGCCCAGCCCACGGTGCCGGATCAGCAGGCCATCGCCGCGCGTTACCGGGCGCAGATGCTGGCGGCGCAGGGGGGGGACTGGCAGGGGGCCTACGCCGAGGCCATGCGCGGCCTGAGTGGTCGTGATCTCGGGGTGCTGCATACCGAGGTGGCCTACTACTGCGCCGGGTATAACCTGACCGAACAGGCGCGGGACCATCTGGCCCAGGCGGTGCAGGCGCTGCGCAGCGCCCCACAGGAGCAGACCCTGGCACTGGCCAACCTGGGGATGGCCTGCTTGAGTGCCGGGGATTTCCGGGGGGCGTATCAGGCGCTGCAAAAGGCCAGCGCCTTAGCGCAGCAAAACAGCCCCTACCGCAGCATCGTGTGGCGCATGCAGGGCGACTTGGCCCTGCTGCACCGCTGGCCTGCCCGCGCCCGGTACGCCTACCATGAGGCGCTCCGCACTGCTCTGACGGGGCATGACCGCAGCATGGCCGCCGAGAACCTGATCCTGACCCTGCTGCTGTCGGGCGAGTGGGATGAGGCACGCAGTGAGCTGATTGCCGCCGCCGAGCTGCCCGTGAACGCACCGCAGGATACGGAACACCATACGGTGCTGGACCTGTTGCAAGCGGCCCTGCAGCTGCGCCTGGGTCAATCTGAGGCCGCTGAACGTCGGCTGTTGTCCCTTCAGGACAAAGACCTGAGTCAGCCGAGGCGCTGGGTGCTGGACCTGTTGCTTTCGGAGGTGGCCCGCCAGCAGGGTCAGCCTGGGCCGGATGCGCCTGCGCTGGAACAACTTCAGTGGCAGTGGCCCTGGCACCAGCTTTTTCCCGAAATGTGTTTCCCGGAGCCGGAGAAGGGGACGGCCTGGAAACCGCTGACCCCACCGAAGGCACAGATAAATCTGGCTGGTCCTGTCCAACTGAAAGTGGGTGACTTTGAGGTGCCGCTAGGCCGCAAAACCAGAGGCTTATTGGCCTACTTGGTCCTGGAAGGGGGCAGTACTTCTGCCGAGAGCGCAGCGGGTGCCCTGGGCCTGGACGAAGGCGCGGCCCGCACCGTGCAGAAACGTCTGAGTAAAGTGGTGACCCAGTTGCGCCAGCAGTTGGGCAGTCCTGGTACCGTGCAGTCGGTGGGTGGGGTGATTAAGCTGGGTGCAGATATGGACTGGCAGCCGCCGATCCTGCCGCCGCCGGAGCGGGCGGAACGCTTTTGCCAGGGGGACTTTTTCCCATTCGTGAACAGTTGGATTGAGCAGCAGTCGCTCAGCTTTCCTGAGGACTGAACTGGCGTTCGGCAGGAGGGGGCAGATCAGCGACACCGCCCACGTAAGCTGCAGCCATGTGGGAAAAGTGGCAATCTGATGAGCTGGAGCTGCCTCCAGGAACTGGCCCGGAAACGCTTTCCCAGACCGAGCGGCTGTTTCGGATGGCGGCGGCGCTGCGTGAGGGCCCCCGTACGGCTGCCGATCTGGCGCTGCTGCTGTATCCCACCGCGCCGCTGGGGACCCGCCGCTGGAACGCCATCGTGCGTGGGGTGCAGCGTGACCTGGATATGCTGGACCACCTGGAGCCGGACTTTGAGCGGCTGCGGGGTCGGCCCCCACGCTACATCATCCATACGGTGCGTTCGGCGCTGCAACCCCTGGAGCTGCTGGCGCTGCATGCCGCCGCCCGTCTGACCTACCACCGCTGCAGCGGTGAGGTGCAGGTGCAGCGCCGCGCCCTCCAGCGCCTGACCGATTGGGCACCTGCCCGGCTGCAACCTGTGCTGAAGGTGGGCCTGAGTGACCTGGGATCGCGCCGCCGCAGCCGTGAAACCCTGAACATGGAAAAAGCAGTGCGGGCCTGGGCTGATGGCCACCCGCTGCGCTTTGAGTACCGCGTCCCCGGCGGCAGCGGCACCTGGCGGCCCAATCAGCTGAATATCTACCTGATCGAAGTTCATCCGCAGAACCTGGAACTATATGCGCTGGGCCTGGAAACCAGCTTTCACGGGGCAGTCCGCACCTTCAAGCTCTCGCGGATGCGGGCGCTGGAGGTGGTGCAGGCTGAGAGCTACGATATCCCGGAAACGTTTGTGCCCCAGCAGGTGCTGGGCGCGGCCTGGGGGGTGGTGGGCAGCGAATCAGTGGGCAGTGTGCCGCTGCGCCTGCGTTTCCGGGCCGACGCCGCCTACCGCATCAAAGAGGGCGGTTACGCACATTTGAGTGACCTGACCGAAGGCCCGGGCGGTAGCCTGGAAGTCACCGCCCACGCCCCGCTCGACGGCAGCGGCCTGCCACGCGAGGTCTTGCCCTGGGTCTATTCCTTCGGACCACGGGTGGAGGTCTTGTCGCCGCCGCACATCCGCGAACATTGGCTTGCGGAGCTGCGCGAGGCAGTGCGGGTGGGGGAGGGAGAGGAATGAGCCGGTATATGGGGCATAGCCCGAGCAAGGAAAATCCAGAGTGGCAAACTTTAAAAGACCACGTCGAAGGGGTCACGAACCGCACTGAGGAACACGTCCGTTACCTGATTCCGAAGATTCCGCAATTGACTGTGTACGCACGCCTCACGGGCCTTTTGCACGACCTGGGCAAGTACCGCGACGACTTCCAGCTGCACCGCCTGAAATGGCACCCACACGAGGAACGCCATGACCCTGACCTGGAAGAAAAAGCCTGTCCGCACAGTGACGCTGGGGCAAAATTTCTTGAACGACGACTGCGGTTGCAGCCGCTGGAGCAGTGGCCCGTTGCTGATCTGGAGGAAAGACAGGAACTGCAATTCGTTATTGCCAACCACCACGGCGCTTTACGGGACGTGGTGGCGCTGAATGACCGCCTGAACAAGAGTGAAATCAATGAAGTTATGGGGCTGGTGAAGAAAGCCGTTCAGGACACGCCTGAACTAGTGAAGTTACTGAAAGGCCCCCTGGAACCCCTACCGCTGGCGGCCACGGAGCGGGCTTTCCTAGTTCGGGTGCTCTTCAGCGCCCTGGTGGATGCAGACCGCCTGGACACCGAGAGTCACGGTACACTCAGCAAAACCGAATTACGCGCCCGGCACGCAGCAGAGCCGCTGGAAATGACGAGGCTTTTTGAGCGGGTTCAGGCAGAAATGGACGCTAAAGCCGCGCTGGACGCCTCGAACCCCCAATCCATCAATGCTCTGCGACGGCAAATGTACGCCTCGGCCCTGAGCCATTCTGCCGATGAACCCGGATTCTTCCGCCTGACCATGCCCACCGGGGGCGGGAAAACCCTGACCTCTCTGGCATTCGCGCTTCAACACGCACACCAGCACAGGTTAAGGCGCGTGATTTACGCCGTGCCGTTCACGACGATCATCGACCAGACAGCAAAGGATTTCCGGCGGGTTCTGGAACAACCTGGGGAGTTCAAGGTGCTTGAGCACCACAGCAATCTGGAAGTTAAGGAGAAGAAAGTAGGCGAGGAAAATCAGACCACTGCGTCTGACCTTGCCACCGAGAACTGGGACGCCCCGGTCATCGTGACGACCACCGTGCGCCTCTTTCAGGAGACACTGTTCGGCACGCGCACCAGTCAACTGCGGCGGCTGCACAACATGACTGGCAGCGTGATCGTGCTGGACGAAGTGCAAAGCCTGCCTGCCCACCTACTGGAACCCACCCTGGACGCCCTGCAATTCCTGGTGAAGTACGCGCAGTGCAGCATAGTCCTCTGCACGGCCACTCAACCCGCACTGAACGAAGAACTGGGCTTCCCCGCCCTAAAAAACATCCGTGACCTCGTGCCGAACGCCGCTTTCTACTTCGACGAACTGAAACGGGTGAGTTACGAGTTCCGATTGGACGAAGCGACCACCTGGGATGATCTGGCGCAGGAGTTGAAAGCCGAGCCTCAAGTCCTGTGCATCGTGAACACGCGCCAGCACGCGCACTACCTGTACCTGAAACTGGGCGAATCGGTAGAGAACTTTCACCTCTCGACCAACATGTGTCCGGCACACCGTAAACGCGAGCTGGAGGTCATCCGCACGCGACTCAAAGACGGACTGCCGTGCCGGGTGATCTCCACGCAACTGATCGAAGCGGGGATCGACGTGGACTTCCCACGCGTGTACCGCGCCCTGGGGCCACTGGAAGCGATTGTGCAGGCTGCCGGACGCTGCAACCGCGAAGGCAAACTCAGGAACGCAGCAGGCAAGTTGATTGACGGACAGGTCATCGTTTTCCTGCCAGAAGAACACAAACTGCCGAAAGGCGATTACGAAATCAGGGAGTCCTTGTCCCGCAGCATCCTGCACACCCTCAAGCATGTCCCAGAGAAACTTCACGCCCCGGACGTCTTCCTACCTTACTTCAAGGACGTTTACGCCCGCGTCAGCAAAGCTCCGCCCGTCAAGATCAACGGACAGGACGGCCAACCCGCCGAACTGGAGTTTCACACGGCCCATTCGCGCCTGCACTTCCAGCAGGTATCCGCCGCATTCCAGATGATCGAGGGCGACATGATGCCCGTCATCATTCGCGGGTACGAGAAGGAAAAGGTCACGGCCCTGCTCACCACCATCCGCGATAGCCCCCGCAAAAGCGAACGGCAGGACGCCTGGCGAGCCTTGCAGCAGTACACCATCAACATTTACGCCCACCAGGCCAAGAAACTCATGACCCCGCAAGACGGAAAACCACCCTTCCTGACGCCCGTTCCCGAATTGGTAGAACGTGCCTCGCGCCTGCAAGTCGATCCGCCCGAAATCTGCCAGTGGCCTGAAACTGCCGTCTACGACCCAAAGCGGGGCATCGTCGCCGAATTCAAAGACGACTTGTTCACTTCCCTATGAAAGAAGGAGGAAACCATGTGCTAGAGCTGAAAGTTTGGAGTGATTACGCCTGTTTTACCCGCCCGGAGAACAAGGCCGAGCGTGTCACGTATGACGTGATGACGCCCAGTGCCGCGCGGGGCGTGCTGGAGGCGGTGTTCTGGAAACCGGAGTTCAGTTGGCAGGTGCGGGAGATCGTGGTGCTCAGGGAGGTGCGGCGCTTCAGCATTCTGCGGAACGAGGTGAATTCACGGGCGTCTGAACGGGCAGCGTCCACCTGGGCGAAAAGTGGCGGTGGGTTCTACGCCGAGGAGGACAGAGCGCAGCGGCATGCGCTGGTGCTGCGGGATGTGGAGTACATCATTCGCGCCGAAATGATCCTGAAACCGCATACGACTGACCCGCTGGCGAAGTACACGGAGATGTTCCAGCGTCGCGCCGAGAAAGGGCAGGCGTTCCACCAGCCGTACCTGGGGAACCGTGAGTTCACGGCGTTCTTCAGCCCGCCGGACGGTCACGAGACGCCCGCAAACATCGTGCGGCAACTGGGCGGCGAGTACGCCGAACAGAAGGGTGAACTGAGCCTAGGCCGGATGCTGTTCGACCTGGACTTCAAAACCGTAAAGCGAGGACGCCTGAAGTACCGTCAGCACGACGCCAAGGGCGTGCGCTGGGTGGCCGGCCAAGCCACCCCACGTTTCTTCGACGCAGTCATCACGGACGGCGGCACTCTGCGCGTGCCACGCGAGTTGTACGAGCGTCAGGGGGTGAGCTGATGAGCCTGCTGTCTCAACTGCGCGAGTACGAACTGAGAATGCGCCGTGAAGGACAGAAACCCGCCACGGAAGGCGCACCTGACGGGGAAACGACAGGCGGGATGCCGTTCATGTACGCCCTGCAAAACGTCCGCTGGGAAGTGCGCCTGAACATCGACGGCACGCTGCGCGACGTCCTGCCGTTAAGTAGTGGGAAGGTTAAGGGGAAAGACAAGGGACTGGAGATTACGTCTCCAAAGGTCAAGCGCTCGGGAAAAAATTTCAAAGCCCAGTTGTTTATGGACAATGCTGAGTATGCGCTAGGAATTGTGCGGAAGGTGGGAGATCCAAACGTCACTCAACGCCATGGCGCTTTTTGCAATCTCGTATACGACTGTGCGGATAAGACGGCTCTCCCAGCCGCTGTTGCGGTGGCGAACTTTCTTAGGAGCCATGATCCAGAAAAGTTTTTCGAAGATCATCTGGAAAGCGTCGCGGACTTCTCTCCCGATACCAATGTCATCTTCACGGTTGATGGAATCCGATTAACAGAGATAAAAGAAATTCAAGATTACTGGGCTGAATTATTCTCCGCTTCGCATGATGAAGAATTGACGGGAGACAAGAAGCTCATCGTTGCGGAATGTCTGATTACAGGCGTAGTCGGGCCTGTGATGAACCGTTACCAATTAAAGGTATTGCTGGTGGCAGT